>JAGYMW010000037.1 GCA_018400435.1 Bacillota bacterium
GGTTGTCAGGTTGACATCTAAAATTTTTGCTTTAGGGAACACAGCAGTTCTCCTTAAAATACAACTTTTTAAACCCAAAAATTACTTCGCCAGCCCGGTATAAGCACCTCTTTAAATTCACTTACAGTTTGGTAAAAAGATGAAGAAGTTATTATGCATAAAGGGGTAAGCAGTAATCAATTAACCCTTTCAATCATCCCGCAAAGAATATCAAAAATCTGCTCAACAATACCTGGCGGAGCTTTTTCTAAAAACTGGGCCTCCCTGGCTGACAGATCCACAGACTTTACCTGCTCGCACATTACATAACCGGTTGTTTTAATTCCATCACCTAAGGCAACATGTAACGGAAAAGCTCTTTTTGTCCTGGTAATCGGACAAACCAGAACCAGGTTAGTCAGGTTATTAAAAACCCGGTTGCTTACTACCAGAGCTGGATGCTTACCTTTTTGCTCATGACCTGATTGTGGATTAAAACCGCGGGCCATTCCGTCATGCATAACCCCGCCTTATTGCTCCTCATCTTTTTCTTTGTTAAACTAAAATAACTTATCCGACCAACAGGGGGTTTAAGCAAACCTTGGAAAATTTTGCAGTATATAAAACGGTTCAGGAGCGGATCTCGGTGCGCAGTTACTCCAGCCGCCCGGAGATAATTTGTACCATACAGAAAACAAAATAAATGCGCCTATTTGCCATAACCGTCACAGGCAAAGAAATAAAGGAAACCGCAATAAAATGAAGAAAAATATTAAGAAATAATACTGATCGGCCGGTTTTGCAGGGGAATAATCTTTTTCGATCTTCTTCTCGCCCTGCTTCTAATGGAGGGGTAAAATCTTGGTTACCGTGAAGGATATTCTTTTTTTAAGCAGCCTGCGCAGCGCCAGGATAGCTGCCGGCAATAACGGACTGAAGCGTAAAATCAGACGGGTCAGCTTTATCGACTGTCCGCTGCAGGATATAACAGCCAGTGACACTAATCAGATTGAGCCCGGGGATCTTTACATTAACAGTCTCTATATGTTTAAAAACAGTGAAGATGACATTTACAAGTTATTCAAATTTTACATTGACAGCCAGAGCGCTGGAAGCATTGTCATCACCGAGTATATTAACGAACTACCTAATCGCATCATCGAGCTTGCCTCCAATCATAATTACCCGGTGCTGTTTATCGATCCGGCGGTTCCCTACGGTGAGATCATTCGCGAAATCAGCGCCCTCCTTTTAGCCGAAAGCAATAAATACCTGCATGAAAGTAGAATTGATTCCCTGCTTTATCCCGGCGTAACCCCGAGAGAGGTCAGGGAACTATGGGATTATTTTAACCCCGAGGCAAAAGGGTACTACTGCACTTTCTACGGCGAAACACCCATCTTGACAGATGAAAAACAAAAATCCTGCATTGAGAAAATGAAAGAAGAAAGGGCCCTTAACTGTTTTTACTACAAGCAAGGTTTTTTCATTATCGCCAACGAAGATGAAGATCACATTCTTCAGAAGATCGGTGAAGAAATATCAGCCTTGCTCAGCGCCGCCGATCCTCAAAGCCGTTTAGGGGTCAGCGAAACATTTTCCAACAGCAACGCCTTTCATTTCAGCATCAGGCAATCCCTCTCAGCTTTTGAAATCGCCAAGTGCATAAACGCCCCTTTTCTCCATTACCGTGACATAGGAATATACAAGATCCTTTATAACATTAAGGATACCAACTGCCTGAACGAATTCTGCGACCGCACCCTTGGCGTCCTGATCAAGTACGACCGCCTCTACGGCACTTACCTGCTGAACACAGTGAACGCTTTTATCCGTCTTGACGGTAACTACAAGAAGGTAGCTATGGAATTGTTTCAGCATGAAAATACAATTCGCTTTCGCATCAGTAAAGCCAAAAAACTGCTGGGCTTAACCGAAAAACATTACGAATTTATCGAAATTCTCTCCATCGCCCTTAAATCAGCTCAGCTTCTGCATATTTATGAAACAGAAAATATTCACCCGTCCAACAAATAATCCAAATTTCGCCATACTATAGCGGCAATCGACTGCCGCCTCGACTGTCCCACAGGTGACATGCGATTAATCTGCCGTCATCAGTCTCCCTCAGTTCCGGTTCTTCCTGCGAGCACCGCTCCACCGCAATAGCGCAGCGGGGATGAAACCGGCAGCCCGCCGGCGGTTCAATCGCGCTGGGTACGCTTCCGCGTACGGTTTTGATCTCTGATATATCTTTGGTATTGATATCGGGAATGGCGGCAAAGAGAACCTGGGTATAAGGATGCCCGGGCTCCCTGAAAATACGCCGGACATCGCCATACTCGGCAATTTTACCAAGGTACATAACGGCAATCTTATCGGACATATAGCTGATCACGCTCAGATCGTGAGAAATAACGACATAAGTCAGATCGAGATCTCTTTTTAAATTGTCTAGGAGCTCCAGGATTTGAATCTGCGAAACAATATCAATAGCAGAGGTCGGTTCGTCCAGGACGATCAGTTTGGGCATCAGGGAAAGTGCCCTTGCGATGGCAATTCTCTGACGTTGCCCACCGCTGAATTCATGGACATACTTGTAAACGCTTTCAGCGGGCAGATCAACCATTTCCAGGAGTTTTTCAACCTTTTTGATTCTCTCCAACTCATTAAACCCGGTCTGGACTTCCAAAGGTTCCCCAATAATATCTTTGACCAGCATGCGGGGATTAAGCGACCAGAACGGATCCTGGAAAACAATCTGCATATCCCTGCGGACAGCCCGCAGCTCTTTCCGACCGAGAGAAAAAATATCTTTCCCGTCGAAGACAACCCTTCCGCCGGTCGGTTCGGAAAGCCTGAGCATGGTATTGGCAAGAGTGGTTTTACCGCAGCCCGATTCACCGACCAAACCCAGCGTTTCACCGCTTTCCACCTTCAGGCTTACTCCGTCCAGGGCCCTGACAAACTGCATTTTCCGGCTGCCCAAATCCTGCCGCACCGGAAAATGCTTGACCAGGCCTTTAACCTCCAGGACAGGACCATTCGTACCCGTCCGTGCCGCAGCCTCCTGAGCAGAAGGATCTCCTGCCGGATCAAGCCGATTTTCGCCCGACCGCTTTCCCCCGGCAGTCTTTTCCTCAGAAACGCCTCTTTCTTCCCGTCTCCGCGGGATTGCCTCAATGAGCATCCGCGTATAAGGGCTGGACGGGTTACTTATTACGGCTGAAGTTTCGCCCTGTTCAACAATCCGCCCCTTGTTAAAAATAGCAACCCTGTCGCAGGTAGCGCTTACCAGCCCCAGGTTGTTGGCAATAAACAACAGGGTCACATTCAGGTCCCGCTGCAGTTCTTTGAGCAACACCAGAATACCGGCCTGTATTGTCACATCGAGATTTCGCGTCGGTTCATCGGCAATAATAAACTCTGCCCCGCAGGAGAGAGCCAGGGCGATAATCACCCTCTGCCTCTGACCGCCGGAAAGCTCGTGGGGATACTTGCCAAGCACACTGCCGGGATCGGACAACCGCACAAGCTCGAGCATTTCCATAGCTTTCGCCCGGGCCAGCCTACCCCGCAGACCCTGGTTTTTGATAATAACCTGCTTCAACTGTTCACCGACGGTTAGAACAGGGTTAAGAGTGGACATAGGATCCTGGAAAATCATGACCGCCTTTTTGCCCCGTACCTTCCGGCGAAGCTCATTAGACGATGCCCCTACCACATTAAAACCATCCAGAAATATCTCGCCCCGTTCAATCTCACCCGGTGGCATTTCCAACAGTCCAAGAATGGATAAAGCCAACACTGTTTTGCCCGTTCCGCTTTCACCGATGATGCCGAATGATTCACCTTTTTCAACCTTAATTTCGTCTATATCAAGTATATTCTTCAGACCGCCGATATGCCTGAAATTTATCTTTAGATTTTTGATATGCAAATAAGGCTCGATGTTCTTCACCTCTTAAACATTTCTCGTCCTTGGATCCATTATTTCCCTCAATCCGTCTCCAAGCAGATTAAAAACCAGCACCGTAAAAGCAATTGCCGCGCCGGGGAAAATACTGTACCACCAGGCATTGAGAAAATAGTTGCGGCTGGTACTGACAATGAGCCCCCACTCCGGCTGAGGCGGCTGGGCACCCAGGCCGAGGAAACTAAGAGAAGAAATGGTCAGGATCACCGCACCAAGGTCCATGGTTGACTGAACAATGATCGGGGCCAGGCAGTTCGGGATAATATGCTTGTAAACGATCTTGTAAGAAGGAGTACCGATGGCAACCGCCGCTCGCACAAACTGTCTCTCGCGCAGAGAAACAGCTTGCCCCCGAACTATCCGCGTGAACCATGGCCACCAGGCCACGGCAATGGCCAGGGTGGCATTTCGCAAACTCGGTCCCATAAAAGCGGCTATACTCATAGCCAATAGCAGTGGAGGAAATCCCAAAAATATATCGGTTATCCGCATGATTATTTCATCGATCGCCCCGCCAAAGAATCCGGCCACCGCTCCGAGCGGCACCCCTATCATTATGGCACATAACACGGCTACCAGGGCCGTCTGCAGCGAGATACGGGTCCCGAGCAGGACTCTCTTGAAAAGATCACGGCCCAGCTCATCCGTCCCGAAAGGATGCTCCAGAGAAGGGCCGAGCAGCTTCTCGGTTGGGTTGGTTGCCTGATCTATATGCTGGGCGGCCGGCAGCAACACCGGTGCCATTACCGCAATAAGCAGGAGCATAATTACAGCGTAAAAACTGAGGCAGGTGAGACGATTGCGCTTCAGCAGGGAAATTGACTCCCCGAAGTGCTTCACCTTGGGCTTCATCGTTTTTATGAAAACACTTTGCTTCATAACACCCTCCTACAGCCGAACACGCGGATCGATAGCGATAACCATGTCTGCTATCATATTGAGAATCACATACGCACAGGCCGAAAAGATCGTTACCCCGATAATAGCGGGATAATCAAGGGTCGTTACAGCAACGGCAATATACATCCCGATCCCCGGCCAGCTGAATATTGCTTCTACCAAAAAAGTATTCACCAGAGCATAGCCCATGCAGAGCACCAGTACATTCATCGTCGTGCCAAGTGAATTTTTGACGGCATATTTCCACAGTACAAGGCGCTCCCGCAGACCGTAGGAACGGGCTGCCTTGATATAATCTTCGCTCAGGATTTCCACCAGGGCCGACCTGGTCATGCGGGCAATCAGACCGATAGGGTATAGAGAAATAGTAAAAGCGGGCAGGATAATATGCCTCAAAGCATCTTTAAACAGAACCATATTGCCGTCGATTAAACAATCAAGAAGCAGCAAACCTGTATAATGGGGAACATTGTGCAACATTGATATTTTAATATCCATCTGCCCGCCCAGGGGAAGCCAGCCCAGATTTTGATAAAATATGAGCTGCAGAAGCAGGGCTACCGTGAATGTGGGAATAGAGACGCTGGCCACAGACATGACCCGGCAAAAATGATCAAGGGTCCGATCTTTGTGGCTGGCCGAATAGACCCCGAGGGGGATACCGATAATAAAAGCGGCGACAGTGGCCATCAGCACCAGTTCAATGGTCGGCGGGATATAGGTTTTTAAATCGCTAAGAACGGGCCGCTTGGTCCTAAGCGAAGTGCCCAGGTTGCCATGCAGCAGATCAGAAATGTAATTGCGGTACTGCTCGTTCAGCGGCCGATCAAGACCCAGTTCGCCTCTCGCCTTTTCCAGTTGTTCCTGCGTCGCCCGGATACCCACCCACTGGCGGGCCGGATCTGAAGGCAGAACCCTGGAGACAAAGAAAGTGATAGTTACCACGCCAAGCAGGATTAGCAATCCCATCAGAATTCGCTTTAAAAGAAACCGTTTCACAGCCCCAATCCTTTCTCTTTTACCCGGTATGGTGCCGCACCCCTGCTGGTGCGGCACCATCAATTATACTATTGAAGAGGGGATCAATAATCCCGGTAGGTATTGTAGAAATAAACCACGTGGGGGTAAGCGGGATTATCGACATGCCCTTTGAAGGTTGTACTGGTCACCCAAACCAGCTCTTCGTCGTAAATAAAAACAGACGGACAGTCTTCAATGAAGAGCTCCTGCGCCTCGTTGAAAATATCCGCTGCGGCATCCAGATCCACGGCAGTCGCTTCCTTGGCCCGATCGATCAGGGCATCCATTTTAGGATTGGAATAATAGGAGAGATTGAGAATAGGCGGGTCCTGGGTGTAGAACAGAGGTTCATACCAGGAATTGGGGGTTACGATATCGGGCCACCAGTACATGATGAAAATATCCTGTCTCTCATCGATATTATCGGCATATGCCAGTTCAACGTGGCTCTCCCAGGGCAAAGCTCTGATTTCCAGTTCAATTCCAAGCTTTGACAACTCCGCCTTGAAAAGCTCGGCCACCTTTCTTTCCGCTTCCGAACCACTGGTGTAAGTCAGCAGCAGCTCCAGTGAAGAGGGGTCCACCCCGGCTTCGTCAAAAAGTTGCGTGGCTTTTTCCAGATCCAGGTAATACTGGGACAACTCATCGCTGTAACCCCATATCCCCTCCGGTATTGCGCCGTAGGTCTGGGTAGCATACCCACCCACCGCGTAATCGATTATATCCTGAAAGGGAATGCAGTAAGCCAGAGCCTGGCGGACCCGGACATCATCAAAAGGCTCTTTCAGGGTGTTAAAGTGCATCAACAGGCTGACAAAGGATTTGTAAACATCAACAGTGACCGTATCAACATTTTTCAGGGCATCGATATCCTCACTGGCCAACATATTGGTAACATCGACCTCACCTTGCTCGATAAGCTGCCTCCTGGCAGAAACTTCCGTGTACTCCTTGATAATAACCTTGTCGAAGTGATTGTCCCCCCAGCCTTTCCAGTAATCTTCATAGCGGGTCAGAACAACATCATCGTTCATATTGCTGCTCTCCAACATGTATGGACCCGTTCCGCAGGCATTGCCGTTGGCAAAATAATCATCGCCCTGCTCGTCGATGCTCGGGCTAATCATGAAAGCACCGTATGAAGCAGCCGAAATTAGATTGACCGCCGCCGGGTACTTGCAGACAAATTCCACGGTGTAATCGTCTATTACATTAATGCTCTCCACCGGCTCCCAGATATAGGCGGCACCCTGACCAATATCAACCGTCCGCTCGATAGAATATTTCACCGCCTCTGCAGTAAAGGGAGTGCCGTCGTGAAAAGTGACCCCTTCCCGCAGTTTGAAGCGCCAGACTGTGCCGTCTTCATTGGCCGTAACCTCGGTAGCCAGGAGCGGCTCCAGTTCCATAGTTTCAGAATTATAATGCAGTAAGGTTTCATAAATATTGCTGTGGGTGACAATTCCCGTCGAAAGCTCCACCGCCGGATCCCAGTTGCTGACGGGAGCGTTGAAAAGGGCGTAGTAAGCAACTTCAAGGTCGCTACCGCCGTTATCGGCCTGCTCACCGTCGCCCTGGCAGCCGACAATAAATCCCGCCACCAGCAATAAAAACAGCACCAGTAAACATTTATTTTTTATCAGCATAATCATAATCTCCTTATGAAGCAGTTTTCTCAATCCGAGCAGTGCTTGTCAAGCACAAATCTGTATTGAGCATCCCCGGCCAGTTCTTCCCTGCAAGCAATAAGACCTTCCCTTACCACCCTGGCCAGCTGCAATGCGCGCAGCGCCGTCGTTTCAATCGCCTTGATCAGGGCCATCGTGCTGAAATCCCCTTCGCCGGCCAGCTTTTCTATGGCATCTTTTTCTTCCCGATTCTGGGTCCATCCCCCGGCGCCCGTATAGCACTGCCAGGCGTCGCCGCTAACCGGAAGACACTGCATAATAAGTGCGTGATTGATGATTTGCATAATGGTCTGTTCCTGCCCTGAAACCTGGTGAACACCCAGGGTCAGGGGAGCGATCACCTTCAGGTACTTGGGCATTGTTTCTTCTTTACCGTTGCATTCACCCGAATGTGCGGCGCAGATCGACTGACCCAGACGGTCGATAAAACATTTCAACTGCCCTGGCAAACCGAGGTGATAAACCGGAACAGCATAAATAACGATATCGGCTTCCAGCCATAGCTCCTTAAGTCGCTGGAAATCATCCCGAATTACACATTCCCCGGACAGGTAACAACCGCCACAGTCCAGACATGGATTCATCTTCTTGGCCCGGAATAAATAGCGTTTGATTTCAACTTCATCGCCGCCATTTCTTCGCATCGCCTCAAGACAGCGCCCGAGAATGTATTCCATGTTTCCTTTACTACGCGGGCTTGCGCAGATTCCCAGCACTTTCAGCTTTTTCATCGGCACCCCCTACTTTTAATTTTAGGTTCATAATCCACGTCAAACCCGAAACTCCTTGGACCAAAGAGAGCCAAACCTGCTTCGCTTTCCCACAACGAAAAGGCCGGGAACCCGACCACATTCAAGGCCATACCTTCGCTGTAATAAGGGTTGGAAATAATTTCGCCCGTTCTGGCATCAAATACCGAGATCAACTCCGGAACTGTAACATAAGGCCTGCCGTCTAGCCACGACATGATGTTTTCGTTCTGAATCCAGATATGCAGCTGACGGCAGGCAAATTCATTTTCCCCGTTAATATAAAGATCACCACAAGTAAAACCGTTTTTCTCCTCCCAAACCTGCCTGGAGAGGACACCAATAAAGATAACCTTCCCCCGCCCGGCTTCCGCCACTTTTTCCGCTGTATTTTCTCCTCTTGCCAGTGCTTCCCGATAAAATCTACCCAACCGCCCTGCATGGCTGATAGTTCCCCGGATCAGCCCTTCGCCAGCCGCCGCCGCGTTAACACAGTGATCGGCAACAGCAATAATATTCCCGCTTTCCATGGCGAATTTGCGTATTAAGGCCTCGGCGCTTAGGTCATCCTTTACCTGGGTAAATATAGCGATATCCCCCTGCTTGTTAGCCACCGCAACGGGAACCATGGGAATATTTTTTAGAAAATAGGTGCTGTGTTGCAGCTTGGGCACCGCCCGTCCCGCTGGATCGCCGTCGATAATAATTTTATCCAGCATGGCAGCGGCATAAAAGGCAACGGCTGTATTAGCACCGCCCAGTTCAGTAGCCACCAGGCCCCTGACCGGACGGCGGGCATATTGTTCCGCTGCCAGCACCGCGGCCACGGCCGTATCTCCGTCAATTTTATAGGACCCTTTTCCCTCTTTCTCCGAATAATCGGGCGACACAGAACCACAGTAATAAGGCGAAATAACCAGATCGTCAGCTTCAAGTTCACCGATTTCGGCCAGGTAAAATTTCCTGCCGCCAGCCAGGGCCCGGTCAATCATCTGTAGCCCCTCTTCCGCTTTTCCACCGCCGCCCGTTCCGAGAATGGCACAGCCATCAAGTATATCGCAAATATCCTGCCTGGTCAGCTCCCTCAATTACAGTGCTCCTCCCTGTTCCTGCCCTTTTTAAACAGTTTTTCATGGATCAGTGGATCGTCAAGCACAAAACCCAGGTCGAGATCGCGCAAGGTACTCTCCAGAGGATAACTGGTCTTTAAATCCCAACCGTGCAGCTCATAATAGCGATCGAGCATCCCGTCCAGCTCTTCCCTGCTGTTCATGGCTGATCGATCACCTTCTCTGCCGGCCACACTTTCATTCATTAAACGGCAAGGCAGCACATCGTCTTTCCGGTCAAGACCACGCCGGATATTGAAACACTTTTCCAGCGTGCAGACCCGCCGGCCCGCCTTCATAATCTCCGCTTCACCTAATTCTGCACCGGTGGCGCAGTTGAACAACTCGGCCATCAGGGCCGGGGTTACCCCGTAGATAGCAGTGGTAACAAAAGAACAGAAACCGAGGCAGTCGGAAACCGCGTAACAATCCTCATGCCAGACAACCAGTTCCGGCTTCTTTTCCACTGTTTCGGGCACGGCATATTTAACATCACCGCATATTTTTTCAACCAGCTCCACAGCCTCTTTCTTTCCTCCGAATTCCGCTCCCACCTGGGCCATCAGGTGATCCACCCCCCGGGGGTTCACGGCAAAGCTCAAGGCATAACCCTTTGACAGGCGGGTCTCAACCCGCGACTGTTCCAGACCCTTTGCCTGCACCGCCCACTGCTGTGAATCATGGCCCACTTCTTCGGCCGCCCTTTTGGTGCCTTCAGCCAGCAAATCACCCAGACCTTTACGCCGGGCAATCAATTCAATCATCTCCAGCAACGCTTCTACACTGCCCCATTTAAGAGCGATGCCCCCGCAGTCTTCTTTGCTTAGGATTCCCCGCTGGTAGCATTCCATAGCCCACTGAATCACCCCGGCTGTCGAGATTGTGTCAATACCATAATCATTGCACAGGGCATTGGCCCGGATAACCGGCTCCATTTCAAAAATCCCGCAACCTGCTCCGCAGCCGGCAAGGGTTTCATACTCCGGCCCGCCGCTACAGGTACCGCGGTAGGGGCCGTGATCAATCCCCGCAAAGCGGTGGCAGCCGATTATGCAGCTATAACAGCTGACCCGGCGCTTCAGGAAACCACCTTCGGTGAGATACCGTCCCGAAAGGTGCTCAATGCCGGGCACCTTTCCCTTTTTGAAGTTATAGGAGGGGACCAGCCCCGCCTCATTTGCTTCACACATAATATCTGCCGTCCCGTATGTGCTCAGGCCCGGGAATTCGGAATCGGCGCGGATGGCTTCAACCGCTTTTTCGGCGGCTGCCTGGTAAGCAGCAGGGTCGTTCACCGCCACACCCTTGCCGCCCTTGACCACTACCGCTTTAAGATTCTTGTCGCCCATAACCGCCCCGATGCCGCCGCGGCCAGCCGCGCTGTAGATAGAAAACATAATTGAAGCGAAACGGACCAGTTTTTCGCCGGCCGGGCCGATCAGGGCTGTCTGCACATCCTGATCGCCCAGATCTTTCTTAATTGCCCGATCTGCTTCCCGCACAGTCATGCCCCAGTATTTTGAAGCATTACGTATTGACACTCCTGTTTCATCAATATACAGGTAAACCGGCCTGCTGCTTTTACCGGTTACAACAAGCGTCTGCACTCCGGCCTGGCGCATAATTCCACCCCAGTGGCCGCCGACATTGGTTTTCAAATAAATACCGGTAGCCGGGCTGATAGAGGTAACCGAAGTTCTGCCCGTGCATGGTGCAGCTGTGCCAGTAAGAATGCCAGCGCCGAAAATGAGCGGGTTTTCGGGATCAAAAGGCCTGGTGGAAGCATCAGTTGTTTCCCAGAGAATTTTTGCGTTTATCCCACGGCTACCCAGAAAAAGATCAATGCTTTCGCCGGCTAAAGAATTTTGCTCACAGAGCCCGCTCGTTAAATTAACCGTAACTTTTTTCCCTACCGCTTCGTACATGGCTTAACCTCATTTAAATTCAAGAGCTCCGGTGGGGCAGTGACTGACACAACTTGGTTCACCGCCGCACAGGTCACACTTAAACGCTTTATTCTCCACGCTGTCAAACATCATCACTCCGTAGGGGCATGCTTCCACACAGGCTCCGCAGCCACTGCAAAGGCTTTCATCTACCGTCACCAGGCCGTCTTCATCGCAAGCAATTGCCTCCTCCGGACAGGCATTCATACATGGGGCATTCTCGCACTGACGGCAGACCAGCGGCCTGGCCAGGCAGAGAGTATCTTCACGAATCACCCTGAGTCTGGCCCTTCCCACGGCATAAATCTTTTCATGATTGAAAACACAGTTCAACAGACATAAACTACAACCGATACAGGCTTCTTCTTTGACAATAATTTTTTTGGTCATTACCGCACCCTTACTAGCGCCAATATTTTCTTCAGCGTCGCCTTATCAAAGCGACAAAGCGCCAACCTTTTTTCATCGATTTGGAATTTTTCTATAACAAGAAATATTATAATTTATATAATCATAAGTGAACCTACAGACATAGGCAATAGTAGACATTACAAAAATTAGCAGCCAGTATTGTAATTATTACAAGACCGATCGCGCCCCCGGCTGTCATTGAACAGTTAAAACGATAAAACAGTTCATCTCAATAGCAAGAATTAAAATAAAACTTGACCAAGCTTTAAAAAAACATGAGTACGAAACCCGATCGAACAGATGCAACTTGCCATTGGCCAAACCTGTTCTAGCACCATCTATCAAGCTTCATATGGAACACTGGGTGCAAAATGAAATCTACGTTCGTGATTTTTCATTAAACACTGTTTTTCTGATCGCAGACGCACCTATTTTCTTTTATGCTGGCTGGTTGGCCATGTTTTGAATCTGGTTAATGAAAAAGTGAATAAACCTGGTTTCAACTAAAAAAAGCTCTCCACTATTCAGGAGAGAATTTTATAATTACCTGAGGGCAAAAATCAGCAAAGTAACTTCCTAAAACCAGGGGAAAAACCTTATTTAATATTTGATCATTTAAAGATACTGCTAGTTATCCAATGGCTAAAAAAATCCTCGGACAGAGAAAACAGTAATTGTTATATTGTTTCAGTCACTCTTATTAATTTTCTTTTTTTCTTCTTTAATCTCTTTCAAATAATTGTATATTGTATAGCGGGATACATTTAAGGTTTCGGCCACCATCTGTATCCCCTTTTTTATAATTAACACTCCTTTATCATCTAAATATTTAACTAGTTTTACGCGTTCTTTTTTATTCATGAGGTAAGGCGGCTTGCCAATTTGTTTTATCACATCTTGAAGCAGATTTTCAAATGCTTCACTTGAAACAGGCAAAAATTTATCTTCAATAGATTCTTTTATCTCGATAAAATTCTCAAGCGTTGAATGTGCCATTGCCATGTTTGTATAATCATAATTAATACCAAGCGAAAGCCATTGCCGATCATGTTTAAAATGAAAAGATGAACATTTAAGCAACCGACCATCCACAGTGGTAGCATGGTAGCTAATCAAATCACGATCCGCCTTCCTTTCTTTGATTGTCCTCATGCCCAACTCAGAGATGGCATCGCCTAATTTTCTGCCGGTGACATGGCCGTTGTAGATTGATATTATCGGGTTTTTAATATTGTTTAAGTCAGCGATCAGTACTTCACAGTTACTACCAAAAGTTTCAGATATACCTTTAGCCACTTTATCCAAGATTTCAATTATTCCTGTTTCTTCCAAGTATACTCAACTCCTATCCGCAGTATCTCAGATTTACTATGATCTGTTCATAGTTGAGTATAAACCAATTTAAGCAATAATTCACTTAGCTTGATCAAATAAGCCATGCACCCGGTCAATCATCTTAAAGAAGTCCTGTCATTCAACAGGTTCAAACCGGGCAGTAAAAAATCTCAGCACTGAAGGCTCATATAAAAAACGCAACCCCTTGATCAATTTCCTGTTCCGATGTAAAGCAATACAAGATTCTGCAACAACATCCATATGAGCATTAGTGTAAACTCTTCTGGGAATGGTTAACCTGACAAGTTCCAGTTTGGGGTGCCGATTGCTTCCATTCTTATCACGTCCGGCGGATACAATTCCCCTTTCCATTGAGCGAACACCAGACTCGATATAAAGCTGAGCAGCCAGGGTCTGCGCCGGGAAAAGATCCTGTAGAAGGTGTGACAAAAATTCCCTGGCATCTAAAAATACGGCATGTCCGCCAATCGGCTTTACAACCGGTATATCATTGTCAATAAGTTTTTGCCCAAGATAGCGAACCTGGCTTATGCGATGGCTTATATAATCTTCATTGATTGATTCGTAAATACCCCTGGCCATTGCCTCGAGATCTCTTCCGGCCAAACCTCCATAAGTGTGCAAGCCTTCATATATTACAACATATTGAGTTGCCTTGATATAGAGATCCTTATCATTCATTGCCAGGAAACCTCCAATATTAACAAGGCAATCTTTCTTTCCACTCATAGTACAACCATCTGCATAGCTCATCATTTCTCTTAAGATATCAATAATTGGTATATTTTGATAGCCTTCTTCTTGTTCCTTAATAAAAAATGCATTCTCAACACATCGGGTAGCATCAAAAATTACATTAATTTCGTGATGTTGCGCTAGGGCTTTTACCTCCCTGAGATTCTTCATGCTTACAGGCTGCCCTCCCGCCATATTCACGGTAACCGCTACACAAATATATGGAATTCTATCTGCTCCCACCTCATTTATGAGTTTTTCAAATTTGTTCAAATCAACATTACCTTTAAAAGGGATTTCAATCCGGGGATCGTGAGCTTCATCAACAATTACATCGGTAAATATCCCGCCGTTTAATTCCTGATGTGTCCTTGTTGTTGTAAAGTACATATTCCCCGGTATATAGTCGCCTTTCTTAATTAAGATTCTTGATAATAGATTTTCAGCGCCTCTTCCCTGATGAGTTGGGACAACATATTGAAATCCAAAGACGTCTCTAACAGCATTTTCCAGATGATTAAAATTTTCACTTCCAGCATATGCCTCATCCCCGAGCATGAGTCCTGCCCACTGATTGTCGCTCATAGCATTAGTTCCGCTATCGGTTAGGAGGTCAATATACACATCTTTTGACTTCAGTAAAAAAGTATTATAACCGGCTTCCTTTATTGCTTTTATTCTTTCCTCTTTCGTTATCATAGAAATCGGTTCTACTACTTTAATCTTGTAAGGTTCTGCCTGATTATGCTGCATTTACAACCACCCTTTCTGATCTAATTTAAATGTTAATAAAGCACCCTGCAATTATTTGTTCTACTATTTGTTTATGTGTTCTACACATTGTTTATATTTCCTCCTTGATCAAAAAAATATTTTACGCAAATCCGCAAAACCTTTACTGGTTACGGTTGAAGTTACATTTCCTTCTTTGTTACGGAACAAAAACGCTCTGAGGTTGCCCTGATGAACATAGCTCATGAAGCTTTCATTAACGGCGTATCCACATGCAGAATCAAACTCCCGGCAAAAAATCTGGGCATAGATTCAATATCCAGAAGCCAGGTCAGCGCGATCACTAAAGAGTTGAATTCTCAAACGGTAAAGAAGTTGGTTATATTGAAGAGTACGGCGGCCAGTTCCATGCTTATGAGTTCAAGTGGGGCAGAGGAAAAATCAAAAAATCGACAATCGAAACATTTAAAAACTACTATAAAACTGTTGATTTCACTACAATCTCAAGAGACAACTATTTTGAATTCCTTAAATAATAATGCTAGAATCATTAACTTATGTTAGGACAGGCTTGCCGACAAAATTCTTACATCTAGTAGGTATCTCTATTAGCAGTGATAATATCAAATCAATCGCCTCTAGAGGTTAATCCCCATCTCCAGGTTAAATTCAGGTTCTCCAATTACGACCAGGCCGAGATCTCCGTGCTGAAAGCAAAACCATCGGGCACCCGAAAACCTTTTCTTATGCAGAGAGAAAGATTGCGGGTTTTGTTGCCAAACAACCGCGAAGGGTAATCATAGGCGTCTTCCAGGAGAACTAAGAATGGCTTTGTGGTATCCACTGGTAAACCTCCTGGAAGCGACGGACATAGAAATAGCGAACTACCCGAATGAGAATCAGGCTGGATGTATTAGACTTAACGAATTTGGCCAGGTAATTGTGCTTATCTAAAAGTAACCGGGACCACTGTTCCACTTCTTCTTCTTCCAGGGGTCTTGCCTGACCGGTTACAGTTATGGCGCGGATTAAATTTATACTCTCCGGCTGCTGAGAACGATTATCAATAAGCAGTGACACCCGGTTATTTTTAATAATCTGGCTGTATTTTCTTGTTTGGACGGGGGTAGCGAAGACCAGGTGCTGCAGGTCAGTGCTGGCAGCAAAAGAAATTAGAGAAGTATAAGGTTGTCCTTCGCCCTGTGTGGCCAGTACTGCAAACGGCTGCTTAAAACTAATCTCTTTTATTTCAATTTCTATCTGCTCCTTACTGCAGTCATCGCGGCAGGAGACAACATTAATAAACATAGGCTCGTCATAATCATGATTCAAGGCTTCACCTCGCGGTCTATTCGCATTGCATTTTGTATTTTCATAATAATACCTGTTATTAGTATTTGAATCACTTGCATATCCGGCTAACTGCTTTCTTCTTAAATGCCTATAAATCTTAACCTCCACAACTGCCAATATTACAAACAACGTTAAGGTTAAGACAGAAATGATTGCGGTAATCAGCATTCCGGCAATGACTTTAACCGTTGTTACAGCAACCCCTTACTTAATAGCCAGAAAGCAAATCATCAACCATCTTAATTATAACCTATTTTAACTCAATCTTTTCGATCCATTCCGCAGTTAATGCACTAAGCCTAAATATGCTTCCACTATATTCCCGGTAATAACGCCGGTGCTGTCACGATCACCGCTTTAATTAACTGAAGCAATCAATGCCCTTCTGGAGTCTTCTTCATACTTCAAAGATTGCCCCACCCCCGGTTTACTGAACACTGAGATAAGAGACTACAATAACTTATGAAAATGTCGGAAAGACAGCCGGATGACGAAGGAAACAAAATGAAGATTTCAAAAGGGATACAGTCGTATTACTTAAGACAGATTGTGCAGGAGTTCAAAGACAAAGACATAACTGTTCACTTCATCAAAGAGGTTTTAACACCGGGAACAAGAATAATATGTTTAAGTTCATGCTGATCATTTTAGGCGCAGTGGCCGAGATGGAGCAAGAGATAACCGTGGAGCAGATCAGGGAGGGCATGTCCAAGACAAAGCGATACGGCACTAGATCAGGCCGCCCGGCTGGCCGCCCGACGCGAGAGATACCAACCAGCTTCAAGAAGTATTATCCGATGTGGAAGGGTAGCGAGATTACAGCCACCGACTTCGCCTGGTTAATCGGTGTAAGCCGGCCAACACTATATCAGTATATCCGGGAACACGAGGCGGGCTGAACCTTAAGAAAGCACATGAATGACTTAGGTGTGCAATACCTGTAAGCAGGAGTTTTGTAATCATGACCGGTCAAGACAATCAGAAACATGAAAAAGCAGCCAGGGAAACGGCAGCATGGTATAAAGACATTGTTGATCATGCCCGCGACCTGATCCAATGCGTCGACAGCGAAGGCAGGTTTATCTATGTTAACCAGACCTGGCTTTCAACCCTTAACTATACTGCAGAAGAAATAGATAATCTCACCCTGTGGGATATTATTCATCCTGATTCAATGGAACACTGTATGGCTGTTTTTGAGCAGGTTCTCACCACCAAAAACTTTGGTGAAGTAAAAGCAATTTTTGTAGCTAAAGACGGAACCTGGATCACGATAGAAGGAAATATTGGTGTTAAGCTCGATGAAAATGGCCGGTTCGTGTATACGTGTGGCATCTTTCGCAATGTCACCAACCGCAAAGAAGTAGAAGAAAACCGGCGCTATCAATTCGAGCTTGAAAAGCTGGTTTCAGAAATCTCCGCTTACCTTGGAAGCTTATCTGCAGAACAATTGAATGAAGGAATCAGCACTGCCCTTAAAATTGCCGGTGAATACTTCCAGGTCGATCGCAGCTATATATTCCAATTTTCTTCCGACGGACTAACCAGAAATCTGACCCACGAGTGGTGCGCAGCGGGAGTTAAGCCGCAAAAAGAAAGACTGCAGAACCAGCCGTTAACCAATCTTCCCTGGTGGACAGAAACGGTTAAATCAAAAAGATGTATTCACATCCCCGAAGCAGACAGCCTTCCCCCGAAAGCAGAGAGGGGAAAACGAGAGTTCAAAGCACAAAAACTAAACTCCCTTATTTACGTGCCTATAATAAAAACGGGACAACTGATCGGGGTATTGGGCTTTGATGCAATCAAAAAGAAGATGGAGTGGACAAAAGAACATGAAACCCACCTGCTCATACTTGCTGAATTGATCTCAAGCGCCCTGACCAGATATCAGGCTGAGGAAGCTTTAAAAGCATCAGAGGAGAAATACCGGGAAATTCTTTCCACCATCGAAGATGGTTATTACGAGGTAGACTTAGCTGGCAACTTTGTTTTCTTTAATGATTCTTTCTGCAAGACTTTAGGATATAGCAGAGATGAACTAATGCAAGCAAGTTATAAAAAGCTTTACAAGAATCCACAGCAAGTCTTTCAAACTTATAATCGGGTATATCAGACCGGGATCGCGGAAAAAGCGGCAGACTGGCCGGTTACAACCAAAGATGGGCAGGAAATATTTATTGAGGTTTCCATTACTTTGCGCCGGGACGAAGCGGGCAACCAAATTGGTTTCAGGGGAATAGCAAGAGATGTTACCGAACGCAGGCTAGCAGAAGAGAAACTGCGTAAATATGAAGAATTACAGCAGTTAATGATGCACCTGGCCACTGAGCGTATTAATGTTCCTCTGAAAAAAGTTGATCAGGCTATTAACGAGATGCTGGAAACTGTCGGGAAATTTACGAAGGCAGACCGAGTCTATATATTCAAGCACGACTATGACCGCCGGGTTACCTCCAACACTTATGAGTGGTGCACAGAGGGAATAACTCCCGAAATAGATAACCTGCAGGCAACTCCTTTGGATTATTTCCCTGACATTTTAGAGGCCCACCAGAAAGGAGAAGTTGTCCATATTCCTGATATTGCCCGGAT
>JAGYMW010000038.1 GCA_018400435.1 Bacillota bacterium
GGCAGCGCGAGCGATCGTGAGCATGTTCGGCAGTGTTTGGCGTCCAGCACACCTGGTCAGACATGAAGTCAATAAAATGCGTGCCTGCTTTGTTTTGCAGGCACGCATCACAAATCATTAGACTATCTGTTAGCACTGCTGTATTCTTTCGCAGGGCTCCGTGGAATAAAATCGTCTTCTCTACCCGGTTCTGCACCAATCTGTGCTTCAAGCCTCTGACGGGCCTGGAAGACCACACCCTCCACCAGTTCATCGCGGTTAGTACTTTCTTTACCGTCATAATAAACTGTAACAATTGGAATACCCAGATCCTCCTGCATAATTCTCTGTTGAGCTTCCACCACCGAACCGGGCATACAGGTGAAAGGAGCAACAAATATAGCTCCCGAGACTCTTTCCCTACTGGCAAAATTGGCTGCCCGGCCAATGGTCATTGGCGGTTCGCCACCATAGTGCTTTGAGACATACTTTGCAGCTGAAGCCATTATCTGCTGCGAAGTAGGTTCTTCAAGTCCTTCCATAAGCGGCCCTGCCGCTTTCTCCAGGGCCACTTCGTCGCGTTGGGCTATTTTTAAAATTTGCATATAAACCAAATATTTAAAATAAGAAGAAATCCTCCTGAAATTTTTATAATCTTCCAGGGCTTCCAGGGCATCTATATATAAATTATAAGTAAAGAGCTCCGTTGCCGGAGCAAGACAGACTTCTCCGCCTGCATTTTCAATTTTTTTAATTACTGACTGGTTACATCGATCATCGAGGCGGACATAAAATTCTCCACCAAGTAGAATACGGGGCTTTATTTCTTTTTTCATTTCAATTTTGTTGAACTCCGCCGCCGCTTCCTGCAGAAATTTTTCCAGTGGTTTACGGTAACTGCCGCTTATTATCCCTCTCAGTTTGAAATCAAGACCTTCCAGCAATTTTTCCAGTTTATCACTGAAATATTCAAAGAGAGCCTCGGTTTCGCCCTTCTTAATTTCATAAGGTCTAACACGATGAAGTATTTTATAGAGAAGATCGCTTACCATCAAAGCATTATACAGACCAATTACAAATCCAAAACCAAATCTTTTGGTCACATCAGCAAACTTAATGGCACAAATACGCCCTTCCCCACAGCCGGCCCTGTTAATAGCCAGCGACTGTGTTGGAGCGTAAAGCCCGTACCTGCAGGGCCCGGAAGCCCATCCCTGGAAAAAGACCTCACCGTTTAGATTGCTTTTCCCCTTGTTTTTCATGTATTGCAAAATATCCTGCAAATTCTGGATGAAAGGAAGACACTCTTCCCCATTGATGTACTGCCTGGCCATGGAGAGATCCCCTTCTGCACCGCGAGGCAAAACTTCCGCTGCAATTCCCGCTTGTCTGAACATGGCGGCAAAAACACCGGAATGTCTCGTTGGTTCTGGAATTAATATTTTGTGCCAGTTTTGATCAATTAAAGAACATGTTTGGGAAGTCAACAGTGTATTTTTATGAAATTCTTTTTTTGTAAGGCATGTATTCTTAAATGCTTCCAGTCGGGTAATCAATCCTGCAGCCGCCGTGTGTTCATCCAGGGTCAAACGCAGGTAATTGGTCATTTCACCAAGGTAATGACGCAGCATGGCATTGGGACCACATTTAAAAGGATCAAGCAAAACAAGGTTAAGTCCCGGTAGGCCGGTTTCACTTTTTTTCATGTTCAGGAAATTTACCATGATTACTGCAGAAAGTATTTTCTGAAGTTGAGTGGGGTAAATGTTTTCCATTCTATTAACCTCTTGCTCCAGGTAGGTGAGAAATTCTTCCCGGTATGGATCGAGGTAAACCGACTTTATTTCTCCGTCAAACCAGGCCTGTAAATAGACAACGAGGTATTCATGAGGCAGGGCTATCATCTCTGTTTGCCTGGCATAGCGAACCGCTTTCTTGGATACGAATTCGTCATACAGAGTGTAACCACGGCTGAGGAAAACAACAGCCACTTGATCTGGGTTTTCCTGGATATTTTTCAGTGAAGCCTCTGCAGTTCGCACTATCGCTTTTCTTAAAGTCTCACTGGCATTTCCGGCTTCCACGAGAGCCTGCTCAAAAATATTTTCATTGTAACTCTGACCCATGACCTTCTTTGCAATCGCCTTCAGCTGATGCCTGAGGCTGCCAATTCCACTGCGATAATTCAATTTTGCATAAAGGATCTTTTCTTTATCCATGGCTACCGAGTTAACCACCGTCCCTCTCACCGTCTGGAGCAGGGGACAGACGAAAGATCGCGGCCACTGCAGAGCCCAGGGCATCGCTTCCATGTCGATGATCTCAGGAATAAAAATGTAATCCAGGTCTTTTTCGCTTAGTTCACGGTAATGGCCGATTAAAACTTTCATGGGATAACACATTTCCGAATCCAGGCTGATCTTGCCTTTTTGCAAGGTTTCGGCCTTTGTTTCTTCCGACCGGACAATCCTGGCGCCGAGAGTTTTAAAAAAAGCAGCCCAGTAGGGATAATAATCAAAGTAAAGCCCACCCCGGGCTATACCAATTCGCGGTCCCTTCTCCGGAGGCTCAGGAGCAGATTTTTCCATCAGGGACAATCTTTCAGCGGCATAATCGGGTAGTTCATTTCCTTTGTCAGTTTTCTCCAATCCAGAATAGCGGCCACATCGATCACCATAGATAAACTTATTGCCATCGGCAAAGCTGATAATATTGAGCATGCAGTTATGGTCGTACTTGCATTCTGCCCTGCATGGCCGCTTGCTTACTTCGAAATGCATAATTTTTTTCAGGCTGCGGAAGGAATAATCACCCTTCATTTTCATCCTGTGAAACTTCAAGGCCATCAGGGCGCTGCCCCTTGCGCCTGTTAATTCAGGCTCAGGAGGCACATATATTTTTTGACGGGCAACAGCAGCCAGGGCTGCAGCCAGGGCATGATTTTTTGCCGTTGCTCCTGCAAAGATCAAACGCCCATCCAGAGGCCTTTTATCAACAGTCCTGCTCAGATAATTCTGGGCTGATGAATAAGCAAGGCTGGCCAGCTGTTCATTGAGGGGCAGTCCTCGGGCTGAGGCAGAAGCAAGAATGGATTGAGATATGATCGTGCATATATCGCCTAGGTCAACTGCGTACCCTGCAGCAAAAGCCTTATCCGAAAATTCTCCCTTTATATCGATCTCCAGCAGTTCAGCAAGGTTTTCGAGGAAAGTACCGGTTCCAGCAGCGCAAACAGGATTCATGTTGTAATCAAATAGTATGCCTTTTTCAAGTTTGATAAATTTGGAATCCTCGCCACCTATTTCTATAATGGAAATCGTCTTCTCATCAGGAAAAAGTGATTTAACACCTTCCGCCTGGCAGGTAATTTCGTCAACGGCATACTCGGTATTGATAATTTTCTGAGACAGGAAACGCCCTGAACCGGTTGTACAGGCAATTATTGTAGCATCCCCTATTATTTCGCCGTATTTTTCATCCACTTTTTTCATCAGTTCAAGAACCTGCAGGGCAGGCCGTCCGGTGGTCGGCAGGTATACACCGCCGATTTGAACACCATTGCCATCCAGAAGAACACATTTAGTAGAAACCGACCCGCAATCTACACCAAGGTAGACTTTTGAGAGATCAAATTCAGTTGCTTCCGGTTCTGGTGGAAGATAATGAACCATTCCCGAATCCAGAGGCGGCAACGGATTTTCCGGTTTATAGGAAGGAGTGCGAAGATTCTTTTCGGTAATTATCGAGATATTGACTGGAATCCCTTTTACCGCTGCTCCAATAGCATTTATATATTCATGGTTGGCAGGGACCATGACATCGACACCCACCTGCGAACAGTGTTCTTTCAAATATTTCAAAACAGCCCCGTTATTGGCAACTCCTCCAACGGCTGCAAGCAATCCGTTCCCCTTAATCCTGTTACGAGCCACCCCAGTAATCACGTTCTCAACCAGTGCTTTAGCCATTCCCGCTGATACAGCGCTCTGAGTTGCTCCTTCATTAATAGCATGGGTCATGTCTGACTTGGCAAACACGGCACATCGACCGGAAATGGGTACGGCTGATTCTGCTTCCAGGGCAACTACCGCCAGTTCACGGTCATTATAACCCATCCTGGTAGCCTGCTGATACCAGAATGAACCACTGCCGGCCGCGCATTGACCATTACGGCTGAAATACTCGATTTGCCCTTCTACGTCCATTTCCAGGTAATGCATATTTTCGTGACCCAGAGATAAAACATACTTGGCTGTTATTCTGCAGTGCATTAATCCTGCCTGAAGAGCTTCAATTTCCAGGAGAGGTTTAATACCCACACTTTCGGCCACCAGAGCTGCATTCTGCCCGGTCACCCCAATTTTTATTTCTCTGTTACCGTAATTTTTGAGTAGATGATCAATACACTTTCCGGCTGCTTCAACCGGCCTCCCAGCTATAGGAAGTGTAAATACGGATATCCTATCGTGATCTACTAAAACACCCTTGGCTGCAAAAACACCCATATCCAGGCCAAGGAATAGTTCATTTAAAAATCCAGGCTCCTTAGCCATTATCACAAATATTTCACTTCCTTTTGCGAAAATTGCGAAAACTGTTCCTGATTGCTATCATTATTTTATATCACCAGGGCAAGAATCGCTTTTTGCACATGGAGACGATTTTCTGCCTGATCAAATACAATTGAGCGCGTTCCGTCAATAACATCATCGGTTATTTCTTCACCACGGTGGGCCGGAAGGCAATGCATAACCAGAACATCTTCCCGGGCTTTTTCAAGCAATGCCCCATTCACCTGGTAACGCTGGAAACTTTTCAATCTTTCTTCGTATTCTTTTTCCATCCCCATGCTGGTCCAGACATCGGTATAAATAATATCCGCTCCTTTGACCGCCTCAGCGGGATCATCCTGTACATTAATACTTGCCCCGGATTTCGCCGCGTCCAACCGTGATAGACGGATCACCTCCGGATCAGGCTCAAAACCCGAAGGCGAGCATATGACCACATGCATACCCATTTTAGCACCTCCAAACATCAGCGAATGGGCCATGTTATTACCGTCCCCGATGTAAGCCAGCTTAATACCCTCCAGCCTTCCCTTTTTCTCGCTGATTGTGAAAAGATCGGCCAAAACCTGGCAGGGATGCAGCAAATCCGTTAAACCGTTAATTACCGGAATGGAGCCATATTGGGCAAGATCGACTACATCCTGATGATCAAAAGTCCTGATCATTATCCCATCCAAATAACGGCTTAAATTCCTCGCCGTATCAGCTATTGTTTCACCCCTTTTCAGCTGCATATCGTTGGCGCTTAAGAAAAGGGCATAGCCACCAAGCTGCCACATTCCCACTTCAAAGGAAACTCTTGTCCTTGTAGATGACTTCTGAAAGATCATCCCCAGCGTTTTACCCTGCAGTGGATGATAAATCTCACCCAGCTTATTTTTCATCTTTAAAATATGGGCAGTATCAATGACTTGTTCCACTTCTTCCCGGCTTAGATCGTGAATTGATATTACATCTTTTCCTTTCATATCAACAGCCATTTACCAGTTCCTCCTTTTTTGTTGCATTTAATCCCTTTCGACTGTACAGGCAATGCCCTGACCGCCTCCAATGCAGAGTGTGGCCAGCCCTTTTTTGACATTTCTTTTTTCCATTTCATAAAGGAGCGTTACAAATATACGGGCTCCGCTTGCTCCGATGGGATGCCCAAGAGCTATTGCCCCTCCATTGACATTGGTTATCTCCGTATTTAAATTTAATTCCTGGATTACAGAAAGTGCCTGAGAAGCAAAAGCCTCGTTGGCTTCGATCAACTCGAGATCTTCAATTTTCCATCCCGTTCGCTGCAGCGCTTTTCGGGTTGCCGGAATCGGCCCTGTCCCCATGACAGCCGGATCGACTCCTGCCGAAGCATATCCACAGATCCTAACCAGCGGTTTTAAACCAAGTTCTTTCGCTTTGCTAAGACTCATAACCACTACGGCTACAGCACTATCATTTATACCGGAAGCATTACCTGCAGTAACGGTGCCATCTTTTTTAAAGGCAGGCTTCAATTTTGCCAGAGCCTCGAGAGAAGTTTCCCTCGGGTGTTCGTCATCGACAAAGATAAGCGGATCTCCCTTTCTCTGCGGCACGGGAACCGGGACAATTTCATCCCTGAAACGGCCGCTTCTGATAGCGGCAAGGGCCCGGTTCTGGCTCTCCAGGGAAAAACGATCCTGCTCTTCCCTGTTGATGCCATAGCGCTCGGCAATATTTTCAGCGGTTATTCCCATATGATAATCATTAAAAGCACACCAGAGCCCATCCTTGATCATGATGTCGGTGAGACGACTATCGCCCATGCGCATACCCCAGCGAGCGTCTGTCATACCATAGGGAGCGGCACTCATATTTTCCGTCCCCCCGGCAACAACGATGTCGGCATCGCCTGCGGCAATAGCTGCTGCCGCCAGGGTTATACTTTTTAACCCTGAGCCGCAGACCTTGTTGATTGTGGTACAGGGGACTTCTACCGGTAAGCCAGCTTTCAGGGCAGCCTGGCGCGCAACACTCTGACCCAGACCGGCCTGCAGGACACAACCCATCAAAACTTCATCGACCAGTTCAGGTTTTAAATCTATCCTCCGCAGGGCTTCCCTGATTACAATCGATCCCAGGTCCACTGCCCCCACATTTTTCAACGAACCGCCAAAAGTACCTACCGCCGTTCTCACAGCACTAACTACAACAGCTTCTTTCATTATTCAGCCTCCATTCTACTGTTAATCTTCATCTGTTATTTCCATGCTCGGGAATACAGCCAATGCTTTGCAATCATTCCCTACCAATAATATAGCGATAAGGATCTACCTCGTTACGGAGAATATCCAGTTCCTCTTTACGGGGCGGCTCGCTTTCTTCAAGTTCATCAACCCAGAGCAATTCAAATCCTGTGTTTTCAATGATCTCTTCCCGGGTCCGGCCCGGATGGATACTCTCTACCTTCATCTTTTTGATTTGATCGTCAAAGCCGATCACACATAGGTTGGTTATAACTTTGTAGGGACCACTGCCCGGAGGCAGCCCGGCTTCTTCCCTCGCTCCCGGACCTGTCAGGTATCCCGGAGTAGTAATGAAATCAATTTTTTCAGTAAATCTTCTCTTGTCCTGGGGGGTAATCATCATTGTTTTCCAGCACAGTGAGCCCAGATCGTTGGCTCCCCCGCTGCCGGGAAAGCGCACTTTCGGTGCCTGGTGGTTATCCCCGATCATGGTTGAATTAATATTGCCATAACAATCGATCTGTGCTCCACCGAGAAAGGTGTAATCAACCAGGCCCCGCTGACAGGTTTCCATTATGTCAGGCATACTGCTGGCGCCAAGGGCACGGTAGAAAGTGCGTGAATCGCCCACTGAAATGGGCATCGAGGGAAGGAGCGGTCCGATTCCGCCCGCTTCAAACATAATCATTAACCGCGGCGAGTAAATTTTTTGGGCCAGCATAGCCGCCGCACAAGGGGCTCCTGTTCCCACCACTACTATACTGTCGTCTTCCAGGTAGCGGGAGGCCAGGCAAATCATAAGTTCCATATTGTTATATTCCATCATCTCTCAACCTCCTCCGTAAAGCTTATTTTTCAACCAGCGTTTCCAGATTCCTCAGTTCCTGCAGGCGGGCTATGCCGCCTATAGCATCCAGATAACCGTTAAAATCTTTAACCCCGTAGATATGACGTTCAAGAAAATCTTTTAGAGTATGAGGATCGTTTTCCGCTTTCATCCAGTCTCGCAGGTGATCCTCATCGCTGAAGTATTCGTAAGGCATGTTGCCTGGATAGCTGCCAAAGGGCACTTCCACAACGGCATCCACCAGGTAATAAGGAATTACCGTCTTAGCCGGTTCCCGTCGAATAACCTCGTTTGGTATCAAGCGCTCAGTGGTTATAATCAGCCTTTTTGCAGCCCTGGCCAGATCCTGGTCGGCAATCAGGATCCCGTCTATCTGGCTATTGCCGTATACATCACAGCGGTGGACATGAATTATACCCACATCCGGATAAAGAGCAGGAACGGCCAGGTATTTCGCTCCCGTGAAAGGACATTCCATCTCCACCGCCCCACTGTATTTTGCTGTATCCGTTCCCAGCATGCAGCGGACGGGTAAAAATGAAAGGCCCATCGCCGCCGCCTTGTAGCGCCATGTAACCGCGGCATTGGTCCATTCTGTTAACTCAATGGAACCGCTTTCAACCGCCCGTCGAGCCATTTTTGATAAACCGCGTGCTTCAAGACCTACTATATAAGCAATATCACAACGATTTATGCACCCTCCGGCAACCAGAATTTGAAAATCATGGGTAGCAGTATGCCCCGCCAGCCCGAGGTTTTTCTTCTTCCGGCGGACTATTTCATGCAAAACAGCCGTTGGTATTCGGTTCGCCCCAAAACCGCCCACGCCAACATAGTCACCGTCATTGATCATCTCTGAAACTGCGTTTTGGACAGTGGTCACTTTCTCGGTCATTTTTCTTGGTTTTTGATCACGGAAATATAACCTGGCCCTGTCGGCATCGGGATCGGTAAATATTTTACCCTTTCCCGCCGGTTTATAGGTAACCCTGCGTTCTTTCATCAGATCATTGTAATAGCGCAATGAATACACCTCCTAATTATAATTGCTGCGTTTTATGCTTAAGTAATAATGTTATTCGCTAAGGGTATATTTTCACCTCCTCCTCCGTATAAAATTAATGCTCTTCAGGAATTTTAAAAAACTATTAGAAATACTTCCGCATATAAAATTTTTCTATATATGGTATTTAAAATACTTATTAATACATGAACGAACCTTTTTATGTTTGATAAAAAATTCTCTGTGAGAAATGGTAAATCCTTTATATCTAATAAAGGCCTTCTAAAAAGAAGGCCCTTAACGTTTGCGAAATTTATTTATGAATACTTTTACAGGAAAAGTAAACCCAGAATAATGATAATTCCCGAATACAGTAAGGCTATAATGCAATAACCCATGATATCCCTGGCGTTAAACCCGGCAATACTTAAAGCCGGGAGAGCCCAGAAAGTCTGGATCATATTAGTCCAGGCATCTCCCCAGGCAATGGACATCGCTGCTCTGGCTGTATCGAAACCCATCTCCATAGCCGCAGGGATCATGACCGGCCCCTGCACAGCCCACTCAAATATACTGGCAATTCATGTTACCATATGTTATTGTCTTTAAAGGATTAGAAGGTTTGCTATTAGAATTATTCATTGTAGAAGACTACTTTTCATAAACATAAAAATTAAAAGCGGGTGCACAATATGCTCGTAACTAAGTAATCCCGTAAAAAAGGCATGATGAAAAGATGACAGCGTATTTAATTAAATGGAAATGGAGCGCTCATTATGTCCGTTGAGTTTGGCGCACTTTCATCTTTGAAAATAACCGTTCTGATTGAAGACAGTGCCGGTTTTGATAGCAAACTTTTAGCGCAGCACGGCATATCGTTTTTAGTCGAAGCTGTTGGTGACGAATCACATAAATTAATTCTTTTTGATACGGGACAGAATTCTTTTTCTATTTTGTACAATATGGAAATTCTTAAGATTAACCCTTCAGATATTGATATAATATTTCTTTCTCACTGTCATTACGATCACACCGGTGGATTGTGCGGAATGCTTGAAGCTATCGGAAAGAGGAGAGTACCAGTAATAGCTCATCCTGCCATATTCCGGCACCAGTTCACTGTTGAACCTACCTTCAAGTTTATCGGCATGGGTCCTGACAACAACCGTGCCGCAATCGAGCATGCCGGAGGCGAACTGTTTTTAGTCGATAAGCCGTTAAGGTTAATGGAAGGAGTTTTGACAACAGGAGAAATCAAGGAGAGAGTTGATTTAGAAAAAAAACCTACTTTAGAACTGCTAACTATGACAGAAGGAAAAGCGTCAGCCGATTACTTCCGGGATGACACTTCCATGATATTCAGGCTTCCGGAAGGTCTGGTAGTCCTGGCAGGATGTTCTCATGCCGGGATTGTTAGTATTGTGAAACAGGCTGTTAAGCTGTGCGGTGTTTCTGAAGTCCTGGCAATCATAGGCGGGTTGCACCTTTTAACGGCTGTGGAGGAAAGAATTGAAAAAACTATTCAGTCCCTGCTGGAGCTTAATGTGAGAATGATTTATGCTGGTCACTGCACCGGTCAGAAGGCTTATCCGATTTTAATGAATCGCTGTGGTAAACGGTTTGAAAAACTTTATACCGGAAAAACGATGACTTTTTAATTTTAAGGTGCAGGGATAAATTGATTATACAGTATTTTTACTGTCTTTTTTTATTAGGAAAGTGTTTTGTGAATTTAATAATTTGCACGCCCGCGTATTACGATCCAGTCATAATCGCAGGCAGACAAATTGATAATTCCCCAATATTATGTTCTGTTAGTCGAAAATACCCATTCGGCCGAGTTTAAAAATGCGGGCATTCATCTGCTTTAGATCTTTGCTGACTACAGGCTTGAAACCCATCTGGTCAAAAATATCTTTTTCCAGATCAATTCCCGGAGCTATCTCAGTCAGAGTTAAATCACCATCTACCAGTTTAAAAACGGCTCTCTCGGTGATTACTATAACCTCTTTTTCCTGCACGGTTGCTATTTTACCGCTGAAGCTGACCTGATCTACTTCTTCAACGAACTTCACCAGTCGTCCTTCCTTGATAATCTTCAGCTTCTCTTCAGCTACAACAGCCTCAAACTCTTTTGCTTTGAAGTAAGTGCAGAACACGACTTTCGGTGTAGACTGGCTGATATCAATAAAACCGCCGGTGCCGGCGATGCGCTTGCCAAATTTGCTCACATTAACATTGCCGACTTTATCCACCTGGGCAGCACCAAGAAAGGTTATATCGAGTCCACCGGCATGATAAAAGTCAAACATATTCGCATGAGAAATAAAAGCATCAGGATTAAAAGCAGCCCCGAAATTAGGTATGGGCGCAGGGGTCCCGCCAAATACTCCCAGCTCGACAGTGAGGATTATTTTTTCGCTTATACCTTCTATATCGGCTACCGGGCCAAGCTCGGCCCCGATTCCGATTCCGATATTGACAATCGCTCCCGGAAAAAGCTCAAATACTGCCCTGCGGGCGATAATATCCACCGGTTCAAGCTTTTCTTTATGCTCTTCAACCATTTTAAATGGCGACCTCATCTCGCCTGAAAAATAAGGGCTGTAATAAGTAGCCGGAGTCTGCCTGTGATCTTCTTCTGGATTCTCAGTAATTACAATAGCATCAACCAGAACCCCGGGCACTACAACGTCTTTTGCTTTTAAAGTCCCGTTTTTAGTTACCCTTTCAACCTGTGCTATAACTATGCCATTAGATGCTCTTGCTGCTGAAGCCACTTCCAGGTTCTGAAGCTTAAGAGCTTCCCGCTCAATAGTCAGGTTACCACTTTCATCGGCGGTAGTTGCTCTTACTAAGGCAACATTAATAGGAAATGTTTTATAGAACAGCCATTCTTCACCTTTTAACTCCATCAGCTCAACTAAAGGTTCTTTAGCAATATCATTTACCATTCCCCCTTCTAAGCGGGGATCCATGTATGTGCCCAGCCCAATTTTGGATATGATACCGGCCTGTTTGGCTGCTATCGCCCTGAAAAGCTGGTTAAGGATACCCTGAGGGAGAATATATGCTTCCACCTCGTTATTCTCAAGCATTTTTCTCAATGGCGGTGCTGCATCAGGATGAGTGCCGATTGCTCTTTTTAAAAAACCGGGGTAGGCAAAACGTGAATCACCCCGGTGATCCCACACGGCATGTCCGCAACCCGATACGAGGGTTAACCCCTTTGGCGCTCCCACTTCTTTATACTGTTCTTCCAGGCATTTAACCAGGTGTTCAGGATAACCAATTAATCCAGCGGCAGTCATTGTTATTGTATCTCCGTCTCTGATCATTTTGACCGCTTCTTTGCCTTTAATGATCTTGTTATCCAATTCATTACCTCCCGCTAGTTTAAATGACTTATTATCCCCTGTTTATCATACAGTTTTCAACCTAAGCATTACAAATTATTACAGCTAGAATATTAAAAGAGGTTTCATTATGCCTTTTTCACTGGGTCTTCGACAGTAACACAGCAGGTTATTAAACTAAAAGTTTTTATAAAAGAAAAGGTCGGTCTTTAATAATCCTACCGACCCCCCCTTTAATTGTGGTGCGAGCGAGAGGACTTGAACCTCCACGGGCGTTAAGCCCACTAGGTCCTGAACCTAGCGCGTCTGCCATTCCGCCACGCTCGCTCGATTATTTTACTTAACTATTATAACCAGTTTAAAGCTTCTGATCAAGAGATCTATAAATATTTAGCTCAATTAACCTTTTCACGATTCAATAAGCAAATTGCACACATAAAAAAACTTTCCTTTACCTGACCTATCCTGGCGCCAGAAGTTTCAGAGGGATCCCTTCCAGTGATATTTTTATGGGAAGATTTCCTGTAACTTCACCGTCGGCATGGACCGGAACAGGATGATCCGCAACCACCTCAAATTGCCTGCCTCTGCTGGTAATAATAGACCCATCATCAAGGTGCCTTTTCAACAATACCTTGGCTGCCAGATACGTTGTTTTACTGCTGTTTCCTTTACGGACCAGGATCACATCCAGTTTACCATCATCTATTTTAGCTTGAGGAGCAATTGATACCCGGCCGCCGTAATTCGAACCGTTAGCTATGGCAACAAGGAGAGTTTCATTTTCTTCAATAGTTTGCTCATCACACTGAATAGAAACGGCGAAATGGCCAAACTGGACAAGTTTCTCGAAAAAAGCAGCTACATAAGGCAGGTACCCTTTCATGCGTCCGTATTTTTCGGCAGCCATTTCCGCCACTGCAGCATCAAAACCGATGCCAACAACGTTGAGAAAACGCCTCCCGTTGACCGTCCCCACATCCACTGATCGCGGCAACCAGCTGCTCAATCCCATGAGCGATTCTCGCCATCCTCCCGGAATCCCACAGGCTCGCCGGAAACCGTTGCCCGTGCCAAGCGGGATAATCCCCAAAATGGTGCTCTCCAGATCTATTCCATTTACCACTTCGTTTATAGTACCATCTCCGCCGACAGCTACCACCAGTTCGTATCCATGGCTAACTGCCTGAAGAGCAAAATCACGAGCCTCACCGCGGTAACTGCTTTTATACACAGCACAGGCCAAACCCGACCTTTTCATGATCTCTTCAATTTGGCACCATATATTTCCAGCATTGCCTCCTCCGGCAGCTGGATTAACAATAAAAGCCGTTTTATATGGAAGGCTTATTCCCGGATGTTTTGATCTCATAACTTCTAAATTGCCGCCTGTTATTATTTATTCTTCGTCTTTACTTTTTTCTGATGTTGCACGCGATTGCGGCAGGAGATGCTTAAGTTCTATAGGAAGTGGGAAGGCAATAATATTACCCTGCTGACTGGCAATTTCCGGCAGTGTTCTCAGCAGGCGGACATAAAAACCGCCCTCTTCAGCGTTCAATATCTTTGCCGCCTCGGCGATTTTCCCGGCTGCCGCTTTTTCTCCTTCAGCCTGAACTATTACCGCTCTTCTTTCTCTTTCCGCTGTTGCCTGACGGGAAATTGCCTTCTGCAGAGCTTCCGGAATAACTACATCTTTAATTTCCACTGCTGTTACTTTTATACCCCAGGGATCCGTCGCCTCATCTAAAATGCCCTGTATTTTCTGGTTAAGCTTGTCACGTTCAGCAAGAAGCTCGTCAAGCTCGGCCTGGCCGGCTACACTACGCAGTGTGGTCTGGGCAAGCTGTGCTGTAGCCATGCGGTATTCTTCCACATTGTTAACGGCCCGATTAGGATCAATCACCCTGTAATAAACAACGGCATTGACACTGGTAGTGACATTGTCACGGGTTATTACTTCCTGGGTAGGAACATCAAGAGTGATAATCCGCAATGATATTCTGATGGTCCGATCAACAATGGGAATTACGAATACAAGACCCGGCCCCTTTCCTCCGATTAAACGGCCCAGACGAAACACGACCAGTCTTTCATACTCACGTACAATTTTTATCGCTGAAGAAATAAAAATAACTATTACAATGATTATGGGAACATAAATTCCACCGCTGGCAATTAATTCGAACATGTAAAAAACCTCCCCGAAATTAATATTTATCATTACTCATTCCTTCACTACCGCCAGGTTGATTCTCCTGATCTACCACAGGTCTGACATAAAGCATCAGTGTTTCAGCCCTGGCTACCTCGACTTCGGTTCCGGCCTTGATTAAAGACTTGTTTTCACTACGCGCTTTCCACAATTCCCCCTGGCTTTTTATCATTCCCTCAGGATTGAGATCGGTTATGACAATCCCTTTTTGCGGGGGTTTTAAATAGCTGCTACTCTCGTTCCATTGTTTGCGGCTATGAATAATCCTCTGGATGACAAATATCAAAATAATTAGCAGCCCGATAACAGTTCCGACAACTGTAATCATGAATGTGGCATACCATTCTCTGGCCATCAATGGTTCCACGGGCATCAGAATAGCCCCGGCGATAATCGAGGCTGCTCCTCCTATACCCATTATGCCAAATCCCGCTGTAAATATTTCCGCAATAATCAACCCCACCCCCAGGAGTAACAGGATAATACCTGTTGTGCTGGTATCAAACAACCCAATACCGTATATACCAAGGATTAAGAGAATTGCGCCCGTTACTTCCGGAACTATTGTTCCTGGAGCTCCCAGACCGAAGTAAATACCCAGCAGTCCAAGTATTAACACCAGGAAAGAGATCTGGGGATCACCGATCCAGTTCTGCAGCATTTCTCTCAAATTCATTTCATCACTGTAAAGTGGAACATCTTTTGTCTGAAGAATGTAGCTTTCATTTTGTTTCTCCACTACCAGGCCGTCGACGGCAGCAAGTAGTTCAGATACATCTATGACAATATAATCAATCAGTCCTATATCCAGTGCTTCCCCGGCGCTTAAAGTAAGATTTTCAGTGACAAATTTTTCGGCAACATCGGGTGGACGGCCTTTTTCTTCTGCAATGCTACGCAGGTGATTGGCATAGAAAGTAACCGTTTTATCATCGGCACTCTCCGTTCCTTCCGGAGAAATAGACACCGGCTGGGCTGCACCAACAGTGGTCCCCGGGGCCATGGCCGCTATATCTGCAGAAATGATAATAAAAGCTCCCGCCGAACCGGCGATTGCTCCTGAAGGAGCAACAATCACAGCAATTGGAATAGGCGCATTCATGAAAAGACGATTGATTTCAAGGGTTGCATCAACCAGCCCCCCGGGAGTATTAATAACCAGCACCATCAACTGGGCATCGGAGGCTATAGCTTTCTCTACCTGCCTTTGCAGATAATTGTTCTGACCGGCCGTGATCGTTCCATCCAGATCTACGAGATAAACCGGTCTTTCTGCAGCTTGCACCGCATGGGGTAAACATATGAGCGCCAGTAAAGCAAACGACAGGCAGATTATGATAACTCCCGTTAGACGACTCTTTTCATCCATCACCGTATATCACCTTTTTCAATCAAATCGATTTACTTTCTTTAATTATATTACAATTTTGATTTAATTGGAACGGTTCCCACAGGCACTATCAAAGGATGGCAGCTTCATTCTGAAGCGGAGCCTCCGGACAGTAGAGTTGACTGCTAACAGGGTTGTAGATATAATATAACCAATTAAGTTATATATTGCAGGTGGGAGTATAAATGATTACTAAAAAAGCAGAATATGCAATTATTATTTTAGCCGAACTGGCCACCTATCCAAATGATACCGTACTGACCAGCAGGGAAATTGCCGCCAGTCGATCTATACCCGTTAACCTGGTTATTCAACTCATGCCTCTTTTGCATAAAGCCGGTTGGACCACCGGCACCCGCGGAGCAAGTGGTGGTATAAAACTGTCCATAGATCCGGCAATTATAACTCTGCGGGAAGTTATTGAAAAAGTGGACGGCACTATCAGCATCACCCGCTGTCTTTTAAGTAGTCAGCCCTGCGGCAATAAATCCCATTGTTCTCTGCGTGATATCTGGATTAAAGCACAGAATAAGATGCTTTCGGTCCTCGAAGAAGTCTCTATAAAAGAGCTCGCCCAGGCAATTGCCAGAGACAATTGATGGACAATCATTTTCAACGATTGATAATCGTTCCATCTACACTGATGATTATTTCTTCAACTGGAATTTCCACCCCGGCTTCTTCCATCGCTTCATGCACCAGGCGGGATAAACCCATGCAGCAACCGACGTCCATCATAAGCAGGGTCAATTTTTCAGGTTTGTTCTCCCTGAATATTTCAACCAATTTTTTGTGATATTCCTCAACGTCATCGAGTTTTGGACATCCGATAATCAATGAACGCCCGGCCAAAAATCGGCGGTGGAAATCAGCATAAGCAAAGGGAACACAATCTGCACAAAACAGTAAATCAGCATTGCGTAAAAAGCGAGACTGCGGATTGACAAGATGAAGTTGAACAGGCCAGTGGCTGAGCTCGGGTTCAATTTCTTCCTGTGCTACGCCTTCTTCTCCTGTTTTATCTTTGACTCCTGCATTAAATACTGTTTTATCGGTTACCGATAAAGTCTTTTTCGAAATGTTCGTCAAAGAATTATTTTCGGTTTCACTTTCTTGACTTTTTCTGTTTTTCAGATGAGTTTCTACCGCTTTTTTATTAAATGGTTCAGCTTCACGTTCAACAACAGTAATTGCCCCGCGCGGGCATTCACCGATGCAGTTACCAAGGCCGTCGCAATAGATATCCTTTACCAACCGGGCCTTACCATCAATTACCTGCAGGGCCCCTTCGGCACACGAAGGGATACATAAACCGCAGCCGTCACACTTTTCTTCGTCTATGGTTATAATTTTACGCATTACCTTATCCATCGAATTCACTCCCGTATTACAAATTAAAACTATAAGTTATTTTTTAACAACTCGTCAACGATTTTTTCTGCATTTCCTCTGATCTTGTTTTCCTCCAAATCGTCGATTATTTGTTCAATATCTTTAACTGCCTGTTGAGGTAACCGCAGCTTGCTTTTCAAAAAATTGCTGTATTCTGAACGTTTAACCTTCAGACCGGCATTCTTCTGGAAATAGTATCCTATTACACCAAATACTGAAAGAGGATCAGCCTGTTCCACCCGACACAATTCTTCTGCCCGATCAAATGTTTCTTTGACTCTATCGTTTTTCCCCGGCATCTGATGTAAGATAAACGCCAATTCTTCTTCAAGACTGTTACGAAAAGACTGTTGCTTTAGGCCTCTGGCAGCGGATCCAAGGCACTGCTCGGCATAGGGGCACCACTGAGCACAGCCCATGTTAAACTGTGAGTTGGTTACTCTCGTTTTGCATTTTGGGCAGCGCAGCCTGATGTCGGTTTTAAAAAATTCTATCATTTCGCCACAGTTTGGACACTTTTGCTCATGAACATCATCGGCCGTCCAGTATCTTGTATCCTGCCCGGGGCATTTG
>JAGYMW010000039.1 GCA_018400435.1 Bacillota bacterium
TGAGTGCTCTTTTAACGACGACGATGCTGTCGATGAAAGACACCATAGAAGTGCTGAAGGAAGAAGGTTTAAGAGATTCGGTTAAGGTCCTAATTGGCGGAGCGCCTGTGACACAGGACTTTGCCGACGAGATCGGTGCCGATGGCTGGGCTCCCGATGCTGCTTCGGCCAAGGACCTGGCTTTGAAACTGGTCAGTTAAAGTGACCGCTCTTAAACCATGTGGAGAAAGGAGAGCAAAGGGAAAATGAAAAGTAGCTATAAAGCACAGGGTTCAAATTTCCTGCAGGTTCTTTCAGAAGACCAGTGTCGGCGGCTGGTGGCGGCGGCAATGGAGGTTTTAGAGAGGACCGGCGTTACTTATCTGGATGATGAAGCATTAGAAAGGATGAAAAAGGCCGGCTGCTACGTGGATGGTAAAAGAGTACGTATTCCCTTCAGGCTGGTTGAAAAAGCGCTGGCTACTGTTCCACGTAAAGTATCGCTGTGTAACAGTAGGACTGGTAAAACAGTAATGGAAATGGAAGGTGGCAACGCTTACTTCGGCACTGGTTCTGATACGCCGAATTTCATTGATCCGTATACCCAGGACAGAATCAGGGCAAGCAGAAAAACGGTCAACATGACAGCCAAGGTTATCGATGCTTTGCCAAACCTAAATTTTGTCATGTCCCTGGGAATTGTTCAGGATGTCCATCAGCTGGTTTATGACCGCTACCAGTTTGAAGCGATGGTTTTGAATACTTCGAAGCCCATAGTGATAACCGCTATTGACGAGCCGGGTTATTCGGATATAATTAAAATGTGTGAGTTTATTGCCGGTGGGGAAGAGGAATTGAAAAATCATCCCTTTATGACTCTATATGCGGAGCCAATCTCACCGCTGCAGCATCCCAACGATTCGGCCCGCAAATTAATGCTGGCGGCCAAGAAGGGGTTGCCGGTGGTATATACGCCCTGCATCATGGCCGGCGGTACTGTACCGGTTACCCTGGCCGGGGCAATGGCCAACGGGCTGGCCGAAAGTTTAAGCGGCCTGGTCCTGAATCAGGTAACCGCTGAAGGAAGCCCATTCATCATGGGCGGTGTGTTTACGGTGATGGATATGCAGACCACAATCTTTTCATACGGCGCGCCTGAATTTGACTTGATGATGGCCGGCCTTGCTGATGTTCATCATTTCCTGGATCTGCCTATGTTCGGTACCTGTGGCTGCACCGATGCTAAAGTAGTCGATGAACAGGCTTTAATTGAGGGAGCAATGTCAATATTGCTTACCGCCCAGGGAGGAGCCAACCTGAATCACGACGTCGGGTATATTGAGCACGGCAATACTGCATCGCTGGAGTATCTGGCTATTTGTGACGACTTGATTGGTATGGCCAGGAAAGTTGTCAACGGAATACAGGTTGATGAGGATACGCTTGCCCTTGATGTTATCGATAAAGTAGGTCCTGGCGGGCATTTTCTGGCGGAAGATCACACTATGAAACACTTTAGGGAGGAAACCTGGTATCCGCGGCTGTTCATCAGGCAGATCTACGAAAACTGGGCCGCCGACGGATCAAAAACGCTCTTTGACAGGTCTAATGAACGGGTCATCGATATCCTCGAGAATTATGAACCCGAACCTCTGCCCAAAGATGTTCAACAAAAGATGAAGAATATTATTGCCGAAGCAGAATCAAAATTAAATAAATAATTACATTAACAAAGTGGTGAGGATCAGTTATGGCTGAAATGGCAATTGGGATTGATACCGGCGGTACCTTTACTGATGGTGTAGTATTCGATCTGGAAAATAAAATAGTTAAAGCCGAAGCAAAAGTGGAGACAAGCAGACATGATCTTACCCTTGCTGTAAACCGGTGTCTTGACCGATTGCTGGAAGATTACAAGAACAGCAACAGTGGCAATATGGACATAGCAAAGATCAAGATGGTTGCTTTATCTACAACCCTTGCCACTAATGCTATTGTTGAAGGACAGGGGGCTGAGGTGGGCCTGATTCAAATAGGGTTCGAGGTCGAGAAGGGCCTGCCTACCCCCCATTTTACCGTTGTTCCGGGAGGCTGTACTATCAAGGGACAAATCAGGGAAGAACTTAACCTGGATCTGGTTGAAAAAGCGGTCCTGGAAATGAAAGATCAGGTTGATGCCTTTGCCGTTTCAGGTTATTTAAGTGTACGCAATCCTGTCCAGGAAATGGAAGTGGCTGAACTGATCCGTAAACTGACCGGATACCCGGTAGTGGCGGCTCGTCAGCTGAGCAGTGATCTCGGAATGCATGAACGGACGGTAACGGCAGTTCTCAATGCCCGTCTGATGCCTCTGATTACCAATTTGATGGATTCTGTAAAAGAAGGGATGGATCGTCTGGCGATCAAGGCTCCCTTGATGGTTGTCCGGGGAGACGGCAGCCTGATCAGTGAAACAAAAGCGCGTGAAAAGCCTATCGAAACAATCCTCTCTGGGCCGGCAGCCAGCATTATCGGGGCTTTAACTTTAACCGGGGTGCGTGAAGGCATTGTTGTAGACATGGGGGGAACCACTACCGATATGGCAGTACTTAAAGATGGTCAACCTTCGCTGAACAGCGAAGGGGCCAGTGTCGGCGGCTGGTTAACCAGAGTGAAGGCAGCCCAGATCACCACAATTGGTCTCGGAGGCGATAGCCTGATCCGGGTTTCAAAAAATGCTGTTTTAACAGTGGGGCCACAGAGGGTTTTCCCTCTTTCCTGGATTGCCTCCCAGTACCCATACCTTACAGATGAGCTTGAAGATATAAGGTCCTATGATTATACGATGATGGATACACACCTGCCGACGATTCTAACCTACATCAAAGATCCGCTGAACATAAAGCTGACTAAAACAGAACAACAGATTATCGATATAATCAAGGAAAAGCCGCACACCCTGCATTATATCAATAAGAAACTGCAGAAAGAAATTGACCTGCTGCCATGGCAAAGGCTGGTCACTGTGGCCTCTGTTCACCGCGCTTCACTTACTCCAAGTGATATTCTCCATGTTAACGGTAGTCTGGATCTGTGGAATAAAAGGGCTGCGGAACTGGGAACGGCGGTGCTGGCCGACCGTTATCGACAATCGACGGAAACTTTTGTCGAAACGGTGATGGATGAAATCCTCTATATGCTGGCAGCATTGATTATTGATCGTCTGCTGGAAGAAGAGGGAGCGGGATTCTCGTTTTCCGCTGAAAAGGGTGGTTCATACCTGCTCAGAAAGCTGATTACAAAAGAAAAGTCCGGCCGGGATGCACAAATAGAGTGGCTGACAAAGCTTCGTTATCCAATCGTTGCTGTAGGAGCGCCGGTGGAAGCGTATTTCCCAGAACTGGTCGAGAGAATGGGAGCAAATCTCCACATTCCATCTTTTGCTGAAGTGGCCAATGCTGTGGGAACAGTCAGCGGCAAGGCAGTGGAAAGAATAACAGTCCTGGTCAAACCCGGCGATGGAGGCGGTTTCCTGGTTCACACTCCAACAAGACGTGAATTTTTCATGATCTTTGAAGAAGCCATTGAATATGCCTGCAGAGAAGGAGAAAGATATGTGCGGGAACAGGCTGCAGCTTCCGGTGCGGCCAATATTGAAACTATAGTCGAACGGCATGATCATTACAGCAAACTGGCGGCTACCGGTGACAGCGAAAGGCTGGAAAACAGGCTTTTTATTGAAAGTGTGATCGAGGTTTCAGCTGTTGGCCGACCGTGGAGTGATTGATGAATGGTTTGAAGAGGGCGGAATAAATCTTTTGGATCAGGAGTGGCAAAGCAGGAGTCGGATTTAGAAACCAGAATAAAAATAGTAGTCGGGGTTTCATCAACTATGCCGTCAGCAGGTGATTGTGACAACAAAAGCAGTTAAAAAATCAGAGGCAAGGAGGTTTAGCTGCCGGGAAGACAGAATCCGGCAGGAAAAAAAATGATTATTATTGGAGAGCTTATCAATTCAACACGCAAGGCAATCAAAAAAGCGATCGACGAGCAGGATGTAGAATATCTACAGGATTTGGCGGTTAAGCAGGAAGAAGCCGGCACAGATTATATTGATGTCAATGCAGGGGCTTATGTTTATGATGAAACCAAGCATTTGGTCTGGCTGGTGGAAAAAGTACAGGAAGTAGTCAAAAAGCCGCTTTCACTGGACAGTCCCAATCCAAAAGCCCTGGAAGAAGCGATGAAAATTCACAAGGGAGTACCGATGATCAACTCCATCAGCCTGGAAACTGATCGCTACAACAAGATAGCTCCGTTGCTCAAAGATTCAGGAGCTCAGGTTGTTGCACTGTGCATGAGTGATGAAGGGATGCCTGAATCGGCTGAGGATCGTCTTGAAGTAGGGAAAAAGCTGATCGATAAACTGGATAAAGACGGTATTGATTTGACCAATGTTTATCTTGACCCTTTGATCAAGCCTGTCAGTGTGGAGGGTAAGTATGGTCCCCAGGCACTGGATGCAATTGAGATGTTTAAGAAACTGGAGTCAGGAATACATATTACCTGCGGCCTGAGCAACATTTCATTTGGTTTGCCGAATCGATTCCTTTTGAACCAGGCCTTTATTGTCCTGGCCATGGGCCGGGGTATGGATTCGGCGATCATCGACCCCCTTGATAAAAAGATGATGAGTTTGGTTACAGCGACAAATGTAATTCTGGATATGGATCCCTATGCCATGAATTACTTGAAAGCGGCACGTGCCGGTAAGCTGATTTAATAAAAGAGCGCAGATGTTCATCTGCCCGATGGTGGAGATCGCGTGTTCAAGGAAGGGTGACATGTTATGATTCTCCGTGAATTGAAACCCCTGGATTTTCTAAAACCTGAAGAACTGGAAACAATTCATCAGGCAGTGCTAACCATATTGGGAAAAGCTGGAGTTGAATTTCATTCTCAGGAAGCCAGGGATATACTCAAAAAGGCGGGAGCCAGGGTTGAGGGAGAAAAAGTGTTTTTCCCCCCTGAATTGGTCATGGAACAGGTTGCTCTGGCACCGTCAGAGTTTACTCTGCATGCCCGCAATCCCGAGAATAATGTGGTAATTGGCGGTGATTATACGGTCTATGCCCCAGGGTACGGTTCCCCTTATGTTATGGATTATGTCCAGAATAAAAGGCGCAATGCCACCTATGAGGATTATATTGCTTTCACCAAACTGGCCGGCAGCAGCGAAAATTTTGATGTTGTAGGCGGTGTGCTGGTGGAGCCAAACGACATCCCCGATAACCTCAGACACGCCAAAATGCTTCATGCTTCAGTGAAGTACACTGATAAATGCCTGATGGGTAGTGCCATGGGAGCCAAGAAAGCGCAGGAAAGCCTTGAAATGGCAGGCATTGTTTTTGGCGGTATAGACAGGGTGCGAAAAAACCCGGCCCTCATTTCCTTGATCAATACAAACAGCCCGCTGAAATTTGATCCGCGGATGTTGGGAGCCATGATGGTCTATGCTCGCAACAATCAGCCGGTAATTATCGCCGCTCTGGCGATGACCGGAACGACTTCGGCGGTTACCCTGGCCGGGTCCCTGATTCAGCAGTCAGCCGAAATCCTGGCCGGGATTGTTTTTGCCCAGCTTGTTAATCCCGGTACGCCCGTTGTTTTCGGTTCGGCTTCCAGCATTGTCGATTTGCGTACCGGAAGCCTGGCTATCGGCAGCCCCGAGTCAGTGAAGATGTTTTCCGTGATTGCCCAGCTGGCCCGTCACTATGGTGTTCCTTCAAGAGGAGGCGGATCACTGACTGATGCGCTGATTCCTGATTCCCAAAGTGGCTATGAATCAATGATGGTTTTAATGAATACGGTCTTGAGCGGAACTAACTTTGTTCTGCATGCCGCCGGCCTTCTGGAAAACTACATGACAATGTCATATGAAAAATTCATTAACGACGACGAAATGCTTGGCATGATCAGGAATTTCTCCGGGCGTTTTCCGGTAGATGATGATGCCCTGGCTCTTGATACCATGTTTAGAGTAGTTGAAGGCGGAAATTTCATTGCTGATGAACACACATTTAAGCACATGAAAGATATGCGCAATCCCATTGTCAGTTCCAGGCAAAATTATGCCAGCGCGACCGAATTGACTGATACTGCCCAGCGTGCGCATGAGTACTGCAAGCAGGTTCTTCGGGATTTCCAGAGGCCACCCTTCGATGAAAAAACGGAAGCAGAACTTAACAAGTATATTGAAGGATTGGGATAAGAAAGAAGGGCTGATCCTTGCGGAACAGCCCTTCTTTAAATTTTAAAATCAATAGACTTGGGACAACTAACCTACCCCCTGTCCTGTTTGTAGGGCTGACCTGCTATATGCCGGCAGCCTATTTTAATGCAGTATTTCTGGCAGTGCTGCCCGATGTTGTTCGGGAATGATATGTTTCAACAGGATGTAGTGTAGTAGTGTAACAAATAAACGGCTTATAATTCATTATTATTTACTAAAGGAAATTAAGCATCTAAGTCAAATAATATATATAATTATCTTTTTTAATTAATGTCAAACTATTGCATTTATTAAAAGCTGAGAATTTCCAGACTGCTGGATAAGAAAGACGTTTATTTTTACTATTCTGTTTTGATCTTGCTGGAGGGCAGTTGTTATGCCCAACATATGTAATTGCCCCCGATCTATATATTTACCTTTTTAAAAATAAATTAATATGGAGGTTGCTATGAGTAAAAACACGGTTGAGATGCTCAGTACTGCAAAGTGGTTTGACCTGACCCAGCCTTTGAGCATTTTTACTCCCCCCTGGCCCAACGAAATGCCGCTGCAGATTCATTTTTTTAAGCGAGTTACCGGTTCTTTCCACGGGGGTCCCGGGGCCAACGGTCAGTTGATTGAGTGGTCCAACAATACGGGCACGCATCTTGTCGGGCCGCGCGCTTTCCATTCCGGGATGCAGGCTATTGCCGATATCCCCCTGGAAGATGTCACAGGAGAGGGGGTAATCGTTGATATTTCCGATGAAGTATCGAACTACAGTCTTTATACGCCGGAGATGATCGAAAAAAGGGTCAAGGTTAAAGAAGGTGATATTTTAATCATCAACACCGGTTATCACAAATTTACTTATGATCAACCGGATGTTAAAAACCCCGAAGCGCAGGCCGGGATTGAAAACAAGGAATTCTCCTACCTTGTCCGGCATCCCGGCCCAGCTCCCGGTTTCTTTGAATGGGCCCTGGAGAAAAAGCTGAAGATGATCGGCGTCGACTGTGGCTGTGCCGAACATCCCATGAACACAAATATTCGTTATATCCACCCAACGGAATTTGAAAAGGCCAAAGCAAAACTTAAAGAAACCCATGGCAAAACCTGGGAAGAAATGTTCCCTCCCGATGATTATTACAAGCTGACCCACATTACCATGCCCAAGGCAGGCCTGCTTCTGACAGAATCGCTGGGTGGTCAGATCAATGAATTGAAAAACCAGCGGGCCTGGATCATCGTCGGGGCTCTCCCCTTCACGGAGGTAGAATCAGCCTGGTCCCGGGTGGCTGCCCTGCAGGCGCCTGAAGGAATGAGCGACGATGAATTTTTTGCCGCAATGAAAGAAGCTAAAATGTTCGATCTTTCAGTGCCCTTCAGCATTCAGACTCCGCAATGGGCTAACTATATACCGCTGGTTGTCCAATACACCAAGAGGGTGCAGAGCAACTATTTCGGTCTCGGCCGCAATAATGCCCACTGCAAATGCAGTTTTCATATCGCTACTCACATGGATGGTGAACCGCACTTCTATTCAAACGGCAGGACAATTGGACAAACTCCTTTCGATTTCTGGATCGGCCCGGCAGCGATTGCCGATATTTCAGAGCATGTGAGTGATTCCAGTGTTTATACTCCGGCCATGATTGAAGAAGCTGTTGAAGTCAAAGAAGGAGATATCCTTATTGTAAAGACCGGTTACGGAAATTATGGCTGGGCCAGCCCTGATTCTGATGAATTCAGATATATGATCAAGCACCCCGGCCCATCGCCGGACTTCGCTGAGTGGTGTCGGAAGAAGAAAATTAGATGGCTCGGTGTTGACTGCGTGGCTATGGAACATCCGATGAACACGATTCAGCGTCAAATTCATCCTAAAACTTTTGAAGAGGCGAACAGAAAACTGATGGAGCAGTATGGAAAAGATTGGGATGAGATGTACCCACTGGATAAATATTACCAGGATATGCATTTCAACCTTTTCCCCTTTGGCATAGTCCATGCCGAAAACCTGGGGAAGGATCTCAATAACCTGTCCTCGGGACGCTACTTTATTGGTTGCTTCCTGCAGAAAGGGATGGAGCTTGCCTCATGCTGGGCCCGCTTTATTGCCTGGAAGGAGTAATAAAGAGCTTTAAAGGTTAATTAAAGGAGACCTCCGCAGCCGGCGGAGGTCTCCTTTTTGGGTGCGCCCGGCATGGGCGCAGTCTAAAGGGTAGAAGTCCCGAACACGCCCGCGTGCCCTGTAGCGAAAGATCGGTTGGCTTGGCAGGAATCAGACAATGCTGAATAGTTAAAGGAGACAGTTGATAAGTTATTTTAGATGAGTGCCCAGAAAGGGACTGATGGGTTCAGGATTATTCCTTTTGCTGTTCCACTTCCTGAACAAAGAAAAGGAAAAAGAGTTGTGGATCTTCAAAAACTGGATCCGGCAGCAGAGAGGACTCAGTTTATTTGTAGAGAATACAATAAATCGATCATGAAGTTTGCAGGGGAAGCGATATGATTCAGGTGCCCGAATCACAAATATGTCAGTTGTGTGGTGAACGTGCCGATTATTTTGCCCAAATCGGTGAAAAAAAATATTATCGATGTTGTAATTGTTGTTCAGTTATACTTGATCCTGCAGCGCATCCCTCCACGACGGAAGAGAAGCTGCGTTATGATAAACATAAAAACAACATCGATGATCCAGGATATCGAAATTTTGTCCGACCACTTGTGGAAGCGGTCGTGCAAGACTGCGCTGTTGAAAAAGAAGGCCTTGATTATGGCGCAGGGCCGGGGCCGGTTGCCGCCGCCATGCTGGGCGAAAAAGGTTACCGGGTTACACTTTACGATATTTTTTACCATCCTGATGAATCGGTGCTTAATAAAAGTTATGATTTTATAATCTGTTCCGAAGTAATAGAACATTTTCGATTACCGGCAGATGAATTCAGGAAATTGCGGCGGCTTCTACGACCAGGTGGTTGGCTTTACTGCATGACGGAAATATATACGGAGGGAATTGATTTCAAAAATTGGCCTTATAAAAATGATTCGACCCATCTTTTTTTCTATCACCCACTTGCTTTTCAGTGGATAGAAAAGAATATCGGTTTTACCAGCCTGTTTTTTAAAGGCAGGGTAATAATCTACAGGGGGTGAGAGAAAAGAGGATCCCTGAAAAGGTTGTCCCTGCTGGCAGAAAAGGATTGATCATTATAGCGGAAGGAATATGTTTTAAACATGTGGAAAATAAATTATAATTGAAAATTAATCAAAACGGAGAGACCATAGAGGAGGTAGTTTTTGACGCTGCTGAGAGCGATCATAGTCGAAGACTCTGAAGATGACTTGTTACTGATGGTTCGAACCCTGAAAAAGGGCGGTTTTGATATTATCTATACACGGGTTGATACAGTGGAAGATTTGCACAATGTCCTTCAGGATGATAAATGGCAGATAGTGATTTCAGACCATGCCATGCCCTTGTGCAGTGCCCCGGAAGCTCTGCAGGTATTAAAAAAAAGTGGCCGGGATTTGCCTTTTATTATTGTTTCGGGAACCATTGGTGAAGAGGTGGCTGTTGCAGCCATGAAGGCCGGGGCTCACGATTACATAATGAAAGATAAAATGGCCCGACTGGCACCGGCCGTGGAACGGGAACTGCGCGATGCCGAGCTGCGCAAGCAGCACCGACAGTATCAAAAGCAGCTTGAATTCCTATCCCTTCATGATCAGCTGACCGGATTATATAACCGGGTTTACTTTGATAATGAAATGGGTCGGCTTGAAGGCAACTGCCGCCAGTATCCGATCATGTTTCTATCAGCCGATCTGAACGGGTTTAAATTAATAAACGACACGATGGGTCAAAAAGAAGGTGATCGGGTCCTGAAAGACTGCGCTGAAATACTCAGCCGCCCGCTTCGAAAGGGCGATGTTCTGGCCCGGGTCGGGGGAGATGAATTTGCCGCTTTGCTACCCGGGGCGGAGAATCTTAACGGCCCGGGTTTATTAAACAATATTCGCTCAGCTGTTGATCAGTACAACCGTGAAAATAGCCGGCTGCCGTTTTCAGTTTCACTGGGTTATGCTGTTAGCAGCGATCCGGATAAACCGCTTGCCGTTGCATATCAGGAAGCAGATAAAATGATGCGCTTGGATAAGCAGAATCAGACGGAAAGCGCCCGCAGTCAGGTGGTAAATGTATTGCTGGCTGCTCTCTTCGAGCGCGATTATATCGCCGGTGGGCATGCGGAGAGATTGAAAAAACTTTGCCTGAAAATGGGTGAGGAAATCAGCCTTGAGCAGGATCGCCTGACAGCACTTTCGCTGGTTGCCCAGGTTCATGACCTGGGTAAGGTTGGTATACCGGACAGCATTCTGTTCAAAAAGGGAGGACTGACTGACGAAGAATGGGCAATAATGCGCCAGCATCCTGAAAAAGGATACCGTATTGCCCAGACTTCCCCTGAACTTACTCATGTTGCCGATTTAATCCTGCGCCACCACGAGAAATGGGATGGCACCGGTTATCCCCTGGGCTTGAAGGGCAAAGAGATCCCCGTAGAATGCCGTATCCTGCTTATTGTTGACGCTTATGATGCGATGACCAATGATCGCCCCTATCGCCAGGCGATGTCTAAACAGGAGGCGATCAAAGAGCTGAAACGGAATGCCGGCACCCAGTTCGATCCCAACCTGGTCGAAATATTCCTCAAAATAATTGGCTAAAAATAAGTGCTACCTGAATCCCCCGGGTGGTTTTAGCCAAGTAAGCTGTGCCCCTTCGCTTATAGTTTAAAGTGTGGTCAGGTAGTGTAAACTTTAAGTAGGTTTGAAGTGGGTAATGTGTGGTCGCTACCTGTTGGCTGTTTTTTTTAAAAAGCACTATAATATATGCTTGTGCTACATTTCAGCTAAATAGGATACAGGTTAAATTTAAGATTTGTCCCCGAAATAATTCCAGTTTTTGCGCCTTGTTTTTTAATAACTCTCCTGATACAATAAGCCATGCAGCCTTGTTTAAAGGACTTTTCAGGTAAATGGGAGTAGCTAGGTAACTGGTGTGCCTCCTGGACTTCAAATCCAGTGGCAGGGCAGCCCCCTGCGGTGGGTTCGATTCCCATCTACTCCCGCCATTTTATTTAATCAAAAAGGATCGGGTGAATCAGAAAAGAGCTTCTTATTTTCGTTTTTGGGAATAACTAAAGGCATTTAATTTACTGTTTTAAGGGAGAAAATGGTAATGAAAGAAAAAGAACAAGTGCTGGAAGAAGTTTACCAAAAAGGATTTATGTTTGAAAGGAATAACCATGGTTGCGGGCAGTGTACTGTAGCTGCAATTCAGGAATTATTTGATATCGATAATATCATATTTAAATCAGCAACAGCTTTTGCTGGAGCAATTGCTTCTGTTACAAAAGGTTATTGCGGAACTTTCAACGGGGGAATTTTAATCCTGAATTATTATTTTGGCAGGGAGAAGAAAGATTTTGAAAACCCTGATGCAATGGAAAAAGCAAAAGAGCTTGTTAATATTTATAAAGATCAATTTTATCAGAAATTCGGCGGGTTTACCTGTGATCAGGTACAGACAAAAATAATGGGGCGCTCGTTTAATAATGCAGATCCTTTAGAAAAAGAGCAATTTATTAAGGCCGGTGCATATGATGACAAATGTACAAATGTAGTAGGTACAGCTGCTTCCATAATTGCAGAAATCCTGCTTGATCACGATATACCACTTAAATGAATAAAATAACTTATTTTGTTTGATTTGCATTGGTTCTGTTGTTTAGTGTAATTATGTTCTTCCCAGTCCTTTGTGATGGGTTCGATTCCCATCTACTTCTGTCATTGTAAAACAAACAGGAAGTCACAACCAACTAACTTTTCACCACTATATGGGACGGCCCGGTAAAAAGGCCAGCACCTGCAATATAAGTTAAAAAACCTAAAAGTATCCTGCGGCTGGATAATATACATTCTAAATCAGCAAGAAAAAAAGGCGCAGGTTTGTGAGTGCGCCCCAAAAGCGTTGCGAAGATGAAGGCAAAGAATTTAAACTTTCATTGGGTAGCAGGAGAAGGGGCAAACATAAGAAAAGGGTACTGGTGCTGTAATTTTAACCCAATTGTAGCCAAAGCCAGCTTTGCCGAGAGACTTAATAAGGCCGAATATTTAAATTTTCTCGATTACAATGAGTCTGTTTGTGTATAAACTTGGGAGAAGCCGTATAACGAAAGGAACGTACGGTTCTGTGGGAGGTAGGCTGACCCATTAAGGGTCAGCCCCCTACCGATTACTAGCCAGACAGGGGAAGCAGGTGTGAAGGTTGGCCAGATTATCCCTGGTCCAGGTGACCGATCATACTTACTATATTCCTTCGCCGACCAATGTGGGGATCTATGTTGACGGAAATTCGGCTGTTTTAATTGACAGCGGGAGCGACAAAGATGCAGGCCGGCAGATTTACAGGCTTTTGAATGAACAGGGATGGGAATTAAAGATGATTGTCAATACCCATTCCAATGCTGATCATATTGGAGGTAACGCTTTTCTGCAGCAAAAAACAGGATGCGCTGTAGCTGCGACGAAATATGAAGCGCCTTTTATAGAAAGCCCTTTTCTGGAGGCCGCTTTTGTTTACGGTGGTTATCCTTACCCTGAGCTGAACAGTAAGTTTTTGGTGGCCAAACCATCTAAGGTGACAGATGTTATTTTTTCTTCCGGGCCCATAAAGGGAACGTCACTTGAAGCAGTGCCTCTTCCCGGTCACTTTTTTGAAATGATCGGCATTAAAACCCCTGACGACATCTTTTTCCTTGCCGACAGCCTTTTCCCGGAAAAAATAATTATCAAGTATCATCTCTTTTTTTTATATGATCTGGAACAGCACCTGCAAACTTTGGATAAGCTGGAGACACTGGAAGCTGATCTTTATATCCCAGGCCATGGTGAGTTGCTCTATTCTCTTGAACGTTTAATTGAAATTAACAGGGAGAAGGTTAAGGAAATAATATCTTTCCTGGCCGACGCCTGTCGTAAAAAGCTCACGTTCGATGAATTATTAGCCGAGACCTGTCTGCGGTACAACATCAGTCTGAATCCGACGCAGCATGTCCTGGTATCAAGCACGATCCGATCATATCTTGCTTACCTGGTTTCTAATGGCCTGGTTCGCTATTATTTTGCAGACGGTAGAATGATCTGGACAGACAGTTAATGATGGAGTTAACCTCGACAGGCGGTTTATAACTTCCCTGCCAGTTATGCTCTTTGTGAAAGGACAGGAGAAATGGCAATGGCAGCGGTTACAGTCGTATCGCATTTTTGATTTCAGAATAGATCCTTTGCTGTAATAATATTTCAAAATGGTGATCTGGTGTGACTATGCATAATCTTTAATTTTTGCGGTTTCAACCTTTTTTTTGAATGATTTAAAAAGATTCAATACAGACATTTTTAAAGTAGAACTTGTTTTGTTTTTCAACCGGTGCTAAAATAAGGTATCTTTTAGAAAGAAACACGGCGAGAAGGAATATCATTCCTTCTCGATTTGTGTGTACTTATTTACTGTTTTTTAATGTCTGCGGGTAGACTGAGAGTGAATGCGATGTTTTACAAACGGCGGCAGCAGATAAAAGCACCCATACAGGTCGATGAATATGGAAAGTTTAAACCTGTCCACAGTATTCTGGTTCTGGCCTGGCCGGTAGTAATTGAGATGGGACTGCATACTTTTGTCTGGATATTTGATACGGCCATGGTTATGCGCCTCGGCGCTCACGAAGCGACTGCTGTAGAATACGGGGCGATAGTCCTTTTCGACTCCCTGATGATCCTGGGGGCGCTGGGTATCGGGGCCAATGCCCTGGTGGCCCGTTATACGGGAGCAAAAGATATGGAGAGAGCTGCCCTCACCGGTGGCCAGGCTCTGTCAATAAGCTTTGCTATTACGGCAGGCTTTACTACCCTGGGTATATTACTTTATGATTCTTTTTTCACCTGGATTATTACTGACCAGGTGACATTGGCGCTCACGAAAGATTATTTCTATTACACCCTCACAAGTGGTGGTTTCGGCGTTTTAACCATATTAGTAGCCAGTGGAATTATCCGCGGCACCGGCAATACCAGGGTACCCATGATTATCGCTCTTATCTTCAATGCCTATAACGTCATTGGTGACTACCTGTTGATATTCGGCAACTTTGGTTTTCCTGCTCTGGGTGTGAAAGGTGCTGCTTTGGCTACGGGATCCGCACAGCTCATTGGTCTGTTTTTATCGATAGCCTATTTGCTGTTTTGTAAAAGCGATCTGCCTTTTTCACTGCGTTCACTTTTTCCCTGGCGCTTTGATATTATAAAGCAGGTGCTGAAACTGAGTATACCGGCCGGAATGGAAGAATTGACTCATAGCGGCAGCAGGATGATCACCTCGAGCTGGATTACAGTTCTCGGTCCTGTCGCTTTTGCCGCTAATGCTGCAGCCATTGCTGCCGAAGCTTTTTCTTTCATGCCCGGCCAGGCTTTTGCTGTTTCCGCGACAACCCTTGTGGGGCAGCGCCTCGGTGCCGGTTTTATTAAACAGGCCCGTGACACAGGTTACTGGGCTGTCGCCCTGGGGACAATTTTAATGACTTTATTCGGCCTGGTATTTCTTTTTTTCCCCTACCTGATTATGAGCCTCTTCGATCCCCCGGATCCGGAGGTTTTAAGAATTGGGATTATCTGTCTGCAGATCGCTGCTGTTGAACAGCCTTTTATTGCCATGACCATGGTTTTTTCCGGAGCGTTAAAGGGGACCGGAGATAGCAGGGGGCCTTTTAAGGTCGGACTCTACAGTAATCTCTTGGTCCGCCTTCCGCTCATTTATGCGGTGGTTTATATATTTAAGATGGATATCTATTATATCTGGTGGGTTACAGCCATCCAGTATGCAGTGAGTGCCCTGATGCTCTTTATAATGTACCGCCGAAAAAAATGGCATAATTTGGAGCCTATTCCGACAATTGAAAATGTTGGTTAGGGAAAACCTACCGAAAGGGTGAAAAGGGAATTAATAAAGATCATAATTCTGAGCAGCACGGAAAAGTTGAGTGGTGGAAAAAGGCAGTATTCTACCAGATTTATCCTCGCAGTTTTCAGGACACCAACAGTGATGGCATCGGTGATCTACCCGGCATTATTTCTCATCTTGATTATCTCAACGATGGTACAACTGCATCTCTCGGCATTGATGCTATCTGGCTGAGCCCTTTCTTTACCGGCCCGGAGTTAGATTTTGGTTATGACATTGCCGACTACTGCTCAGTCGATCCCCGTTTCGGCACCATGGATGATTTTGATCGCCTTATTGCGGAAGCACATCGTAGGAATATAAGGGTAATGCTCGATCTGGTTGTTAATCACACTTCTCACCTCCACCCATGGTTTCAGGAGTCGCGGTCATCCCGCAGTAATCCCAGCCGTGACTGGTATATCTGGAGGGACGGAAAAGATGAAGGTAGAAAAACTCCTAATAACTGGCGCAACAATTTTTTCGGTTCAGCCTGGACCTTTGATGAAGAAAGCGGACAGTATTATTTGCATTCTTTCCTTAAAGAACAGCCTGATTTAAACTGGCGGAATCCACAGGTGCGGATAGCTGTTGCAGAAATAATGCGTTTTTGGCTGGAACGCGGGGCAGATGGCTTCAGGCTTGATGTGCCCCATACTTATTGTAAAGATCAATATTTCCGTGATAACCCGCCTTTTTTCCAACGGGAGAAAATAGAAAAAGGACCCCGTTTTTCCGATAGGCTATTTATGTCTAATGTAATGAAGCTATTATCTCTGCCTGAACTGCAAGTGAGAAAGTATAACCAGCATCAACCTGAGACTCATGAGGTGCTGAGGCTGTTGCGCACAGTCCTTGATGATTATCCCGGGGCAACCAGTGTGGGCGAAATAATTGACGATGACCCTGCCCGAATTGCTTCTTATTATGGAGTAAATAATGATGAACTGCACATGAATTTTTACTTTGAACTACTACATTGCCGCTGGAAAGCGGGAGCATTCAGGCGTTCCATCGACCGCTGGGAACAGATTTTACCGAAAGGGACTTGGCCTGCTTATGCTCTGAGCAATCATGATGTCATTCGGGCTGCCAGCCGGTATGGTGGAGGCTCGAAGGGCAAAAAACGTGTCCGCCTTCTGGCCATGCTGCTCCTTACTTTGAGGGGGACTCCCTTTTTGTACTATGGTGAAGAAATAGCTATGCAGGAAGCGAAACTGCCGAAAGACATGCTCAAAGATCCCATCGGTCAGCGGTGGTATCCTTTGCACCAGGGGCGAGATGGTTGCCGTACTCCAATGCAATGGAATGGGCAGGCCAACGCCGGGTTTTCTCCTGTTGAGCCCTGGCTGCCTGTTGGTCCGAACATCAGTCAGCTCAATGTTGCTGACCAGGAAAAAGATCCACAGTCCCACCTTAGTTTTATTAAACAGTTAATTCACCTGCGAAAAAGTCTGCCCGTTTTGCAGGTTGGCGATTATAAAAGTGTGGATTTAGGATCACCTGAAAATGTTTACTGCTTCCGCCGACAGACAACGCAGGGGAAATTGCTTGTCTGCCTGAATTTTTCATCCCGCTGGCAGGAAATAAGGCTTCCACAAAGTAATAAACAATACAGACTCGTCCTGTCAACAGGGTTGAACGGCCGCACAAGTGGCTCTTCTTTTAAGCCATTTTTATATCCCGACGAGGGGATAATAGTTGAAGAAACTCAGGAGCGTATTGATGGAGCTGGCAAAAATTAAATGCTTGCATAATTATAATATTATGATATAATGATGGACAGAGAGGAGAACCCGAATGGATATAGAAAAGGAGTATGCCTTGATTAAAGAAAAAGCATTACTTTTGAAAGCTCTATCCAAT
>JAGYMW010000004.1 GCA_018400435.1 Bacillota bacterium
AGCGGTGTGCCCCTGGTGTTAATCGGCGGCCGAAGTTCGCTGGCCCGTCGGGATATTGGGGCGATGCAGGATATTGACCAGGTCGAGCTGATGCGGCCCCTGACAAAATGGTCTCGCCAGGTTTACCAGGCTGAGAGGATTCCGGAGTATGTAGCCGCAGCTTTTCGCCAGGCCGTCAGCGGTCGGCCCGGTCCTGTTTTTCTCGAGATACCGGTGGACCTGGTGGGCGAGGATGTTTCCGGGACCAAAGTGCGATATCCTTCAGACTATTACTGCGAAAGCAGGCCCTGTGCCGATAGCAAGGATATAACCCTTGCCGCTACCATGCTCAGGGAAGCGGAACATCCTGTTATCCTGGCCGGAAGCGGCGCTTTCTGGTCCGGAGCGGCTGTCGATCTGCGCCAGTTTGCCGAGTCGACGGGTATCCCTGTCTATACACGCAACATGGGGCGGGGCTGTTTTCCGGAAAATCATCCCCTGGCCGGCGGTTTTTTCCCCATTGGCCTTATGCAGGCCGATGTCGTGTTGATCCTGGGAACGAGATTGGATTGGACGGTCGGATACGGGAGGCCGCCGCTTTTAAAAATGTCTACTAAAACGATCCAGGTTGATATTGAACCTTCCGAAATGGGCCAGAATCGACCGGTGGAAATAGGTTTAATCGGTGACGTTAAGGCTGTTCTACAGCAGCTGCAGGAGGAAATGTCAGGGGCCGCGATGAAGATGGAAGATAACTGGCCGGTGACGATTCAGGTTATGAAAGAAGCGGCCAGGGATTCGGCTCTTCAGGGGACCGATCAGGAAGCCGAACTGATTCACCCGGCCAGGCTCTGCCGGGAACTGGACGAAATTTTGCCCGATAAAAACATGCTGGCCGTAGACGGAGGTGATATAGCCGGTTTTGCCGTGCTGACTATGAAAGCCCTCAGTCCTTCCTCGCTGATCTGGATCGGCGCTTTCGGCCACCTGGGGGTGGGTCTGCCCTTTGGCCTGGCCGGTAAACTTGCTCACCCGGACCGGCCGGTGACTGTCCTAACCGGTGACGGGGCCTTCGGTTTTACGGCTATGGAGTTTGATACAGCTGTCAGGCATAACATCCCGGTGGTTTGCATTATTGCCAATGACGGTGGCTGGGGCCAGATCCGGCGCGGTCAGAAGCGCGATTTTGAACAGACAGTGGGCGTGGAGCTGCAGACAACACGCTACGATGAGCTGGCCCGGATCATGGGTGGTCAGGGTTTCTATGTGGAAAAGATAGCCGAACTGAAACCGGCTTTGGAAAAAGCCTTTGCCAGCGGTAAGCCGTCTATAATCAATGTGAGGACTGATCCTGATACCGGTTTTTCGGGTATGGAGTTGCCCTGGAAGATAAATTAATCCCGGGAAAGAATTCGAGGGGGAAAGGATTGATGCTATGAAAAGACTGGAAGGAAAAGTAGCCCTGGTGACAGGGGCCGGCAGGCAAAAGGGAATCGGGGCTGTCTGTGCCCGGCGCCTGGCTTCCGAGGGGGCAGCGGTGGTGGTTACCGATATCGGCGGAAATTTTGCCGAGTTTCCCGATTATAAAGTGGGAGCCGGCGAAGAACTGGCGGCAGTGGCAGAAGAGATAGGCAGGATGGGAGTTAAAGCGCTTCCTCTTTTTGCCGATGTGGCGGACGAAGAATCAGTGGGTATCATGGTGCGGGAGGCCAAAGAGAAGATGGGACGCATTGATATTTTGGTCAACAATGCCGGCGGATCGCCGGGACCGGCGCCGCTGACCCAGTTTTCCCTGGCTGCCTGGGAAAAGACGCTTGCCATAAACCTGACGGGCACATTTTTATGCTGCCGAGAGGTTGTCCCATTAATGATTGAACAGGGCGGGGGCAAGATCGTAAATATCTCTTCCCGGGCGGCACGGCGCGGAGCCATCTGGATGCATGCCTACAGCGCTGCCAAGGCGGGGGTCCTGGGCCTGACCTATTCAATGGCTGTAGAATTGGCGCCTTTTAACATCTGTGTCAATGCTCTCTGTCCAGGGGATATTGAGACGGAGCTTAAACAGTGGGGCCTGGAAATGGAAGCGCGGGTCAAGGGGAAAACGGCCGCTGAACTAAAAGAGGAGATTGCCGGGGCTACACCCCTGGGCCGGCTGGGCAAACCGGAAGACGTTGCCGCTGCGGTAGCTTTTTTTGTTTCTCCCGATTCGGATTACCTGACCGGGGAAGTAATCAATGTGACCGGTGGTTACGGTCTGGGCAATGCTACTGCCAGGCCGGCTTACTGAGAAACATGGTAAATCAGGATTATACGAAGCAGGCACATGAGTTCAGAATGAATTAAAAAGTAAAGGAGATCAATATATGGATACCCCTTTTCCATTTGAACCGGTCCTTGTTTTCGGTATTATGGCGATTATGCTCCTTGTGGGAATGACACTGCGGGCCAGGATCAAGTTCTTTCAAAATTTCCTCATTCCCAGTTGTTTTATCGGTGGCACCATTGGACTGATTTTAATCAGCACGGGGTTGATCGATGTTTCGGTGGATTTACTGGAAACCTTTGCTTATCACCTATTCATAATTTCATTTATTTCTCTCAGTTTGACAGCAGGCATTAAAAGAAATGCCGATGATTCTTTTAAATCTTTAATCAGGGGGCCCCTCTGGATCGGTCTGGTCAGCGGCGTAGTGATGGCCATGCAGGGTATTGTGGGAGGTCTTATTGTTTTTTTCCTCAATGCAACGGGTTTTAATTTAAACCCCTTGTTCGGCTTCCTGTCACCTCTCGGCTTTACCCAGGGACCGGGACAGGCTCTTTCCGTCGGCAAGGTCTGGGAGGAATTCGGTTTTGCCAATGCGGCTACCCTGGGGCTATCTTTTGCTGTTTTCGGTTTTGCTTTTGCTTTCTTCGTCGGCGTTCCCCTTGTCAACTGGGGCATCAGGAAGGGCTATGCCGCCCAGACCCCCAGGGCCCTCCCCCTGGAAATTTTGCGGGGTATCATGCAGAAAGATACCAAAAGAGAGGCGGCCGGCGAATTGACCACTCATTCGGGCAACATTGACACGCTGGCCTTTCACGCCGCACTGGTGGGTCTGGTTTACATCCTTACATACCTGCTGGTGCTGGCCATTGGAAAATTTATTTCTGTGGAGGTAGCCAAAAGTTTATGGGCCTTTTTCTTCTTTTTCGCTGTGGTTATCGCCCTGCTGGTCAAAGCCTTGATCGGCAGGATTGGGATCGATTACCTGCTTGATGCCGGAGTGCAGAAGAGAATCACCGGCTGGGCTGTTGACTTCCTGATTGTGGCTACGATCATGGCCATCCAGTTAGTTATTATCTGGGCATATATCGTGCCCATACTCCTGATCGGTCTGGTCAGCGGGATTTTTACCACACTGGTGGTCTTTTATTTGGGTCGCCGGACCTGGGGCTACAGCCTGGAGAGAATGATGGGTATGTATGGGATTGCCACCGGCACAGCTACTACGGGCCTGCTTCTCCTGCGGATTGCCGATCCCGAATTTGAAACACCGGTGGCCCTGGAGCTGGGCATCCAGGCTATCTTTGCTTCACCATTCGTCTTAAGTTATATGCTGCTGATGCATGCTCCGCTCTGGTGGGGCTGGAGTGTGCAGGCGGTATTAGCTGTTTATGCCGGAGCCATGATTTTATCCTTTGTTCTGCTGAAGTTGTTCCGGTTGATTGGACCGCGCCGTTTTTAATCTGTGCTGAAAAAGCGAGGAAAAATTATGAAAGCAATTGTCATTGAGGGCCCGCGCAGTCTGGCCCTGGTTGATAAGCCGGTGCCGGTTCCGGGGCCCGGGGAGGTTCTGGTCAGGGTCAAATACTGCGGCATCTGCGGTTCAGACCTGCATGCCTATGAAACAGGTTTCCTGCAGCCCGGGCTGACCATCGGCCACGAGTTTTCGGGAACGATTGCCGCCCTTGGGAAAAAAGTCGATGGCTGGCAGGAGGGAGACTACGTCACCGGCAACAATATTATAGCCTGCGGACGCTGTCGTTACTGCCTCAGAGGAGAGGATAACCTCTGTCTGGAGATGCGCCGGCTGGGGATTACCGATCAGGGCAGCATGGCTGAATATGTCATGGTGCCGGCAAAAGATCTGGTCAGGTTGCCGGACCAAAGCTCTCTCGCCACGGCGGCTCTGGCTGAACCGCTGAGCGTGGGAATTCATGCGGTAAACAGGGCTGTGCTTGATCATGAACAGCCAGTGTTAATTATAGGAGCGGGAACAATTGGCCTGGTTATTCTGGCTGTTCTCAAACACAGGGGGGCGACTTCTGTTTATGTTGCTGAACCGAACCAATTCAGGAGAGGAACCGCTTCAAAAATGGGGGCAGAGAAGGTTATCGATCCGCGGGAAGTAAACCTTGACAGGGAGGTTGAAAATCTGACGGAAAACAGGGGCATGAGCCTGGTCTTCGATTGTGCAGGGCATGCTGAAACAATTGCCCAGGCCTGCAGCCTCGGGGCTGCCGGGTCGATGGTCGTGGTACCGTCGATCTGTTATCAGCCGGTCACCTTAAATTTTTTGAGCCTGGTAACCAGGGAAGTGAAAATTAATACTGCTTTCGGAAAAACAGGACGAGAATTCAGGGAGGCAGTGGATATGATTACCGTTGGCAGGATGGATCTTTCACCGCTGGTTACCGGTGTAATTGATCCGGAAGAGGCTGAAGATTACTTTCAACAGCCAAAGAGCGGCAGCATTAAAACCCTTGTCTTTTTCGGGTAAGGTGCTGAATAATACGGGCTGTTTTATAAAATATTTTAAAAGGCTTAAACGGTCTCTAAACAGACAGGGAAAGAATAAATGTGCTAAGAATGCTTTCTTAATTTTTGGAGGGAATTAATAATAAGAATACTTTTCAGCCGCCCGGTAAATGGCGATAATTTTTTCCGGGGGCACTTCTTCCTGGAGATCATGGATGGGGCAGAATATGTAACCTCCACCAGGTTTGAAAATATCAATGAGCTCTTTCACTTCGGCGGTAATATCATCGGGAGAGCCATTGACAAGAGTGGTCTGTGTGCGAACTCCGCCGCCCCAGAATGTGATTTCCCGACCGTATTCTTTTTTTAGGCGGGCGGGTTCCATGTCCGATGCCGTGATTTGCACCGGATTGAGGGCATCGATGTCCGCTTCGATAAAATCGGGGATCAAGGGTGCGATGCTGCCGCAGGAATGAAGGAGGATCTTGATCCCCGGAGCTGCTTCTTTAACTGCCCGGCAGACCCTGATCAGGTATGGTTTGAATAAATTGCGGAACATGGACGGCGACATCTGGAGCGAATTCTGGAATCCGTAGTCATCGCCCATCAAGATAACATCAAGATAAGGACCCAGCACTTTCAGGTATTTCTGCAATTTTTCGATGCAGGTAGAAGTTAGAAATTCATTCCAGCAGTGAATAAATTCGGGTTCCGAAGCCATATAGGTAAAGAATTTTTCGTAGCCGAACAGTTCCTGGCTGATCTGGTAAAGGGAGAAGAAAAGCGGACCGCCGGTGGCCACGAGGGCATAATCGGTATTATTGTGCAGATCGGAGGCGCGGGCGGCGAGTACCTGTAGCTCTTCGTCGCTGATGGAGAAAGCGCCGCTCTGCCTGAGGAAGGGCAGGATGTTTTCAAGCTGTTCCAGGTTTTCAATAGCGCCCAGGGGGCGGTTGATCAGGTTGAAGTGGTGGCCGCGGGACGGCATGGAAAGTTTGGCCAGCCCATTCAACAGGAGCAACTCGGCAGAGCCATTGTCTTTGATCTGGGGCTGGAATCCTCCGGGCACCTGGGCTTCTGAACCGTCTTTTAGAGTCCATGTCTGCCAGTCTTCCGCTGGAACTCCGAAATTCAAATGGCGGTGCAGGGGCAGCATGTCGCCACCGAAAAGTTTGGTTGTTTCGAGGTTTTCTTCCAGATCTGGAGAGGCCAGCATGGGTATGGGATCGCGCATGTAGGTGGGTTGATTGATGCTCAGCATTTTTTTTACCCTGTTGTAGGCGATAACGTTTATGCCGCTGTTATGGGTAGCACAGAAATCCACAGGCACTTTATCAGGTTCTTCATGAGCAAGGGCTGCCATTACCCGTTCGCGATGTTTCATAACCAAGACCATTTCAGCTCCTTTGTCTCAGTAGTCTGTATAGATTATTATTGGTTAATAAACTATATTACTAAGTATTACTCACAAAATGTTAAAAACCTGCATGTATGAGCCGGGGTTTTGCGAAATAAGCTGTAAAATGGTATCTTTTTCTATGAAAAAATAAATAAGTTAATAAGTTAATACACAGGGTAGGGATTGAATTGATAGAGGGTAAAAATATTTTATTCATTAGCAACTGGTCCTGGGAGGGGGCAGGTGAAGAAGCTGTGATCATGGAGATGCTGGCCGGTGCCAACAACATTGTCTGGGTCAGCCCCTTCGGATCACTGAACGGCAATCTCCTGCCTGATTTTAAGCAGGTCAGGGTGAATTTGACAATCTACCGGCCAGGGTTGAATTTCATACCTCTGCCGGCTCTGTGGAGGATTAACGACTGGCGTCGCTTGACCCAGGTGATTATGTTCCTGCTGGAAAAAGATTTTGCTCCGGACCTGGTATGGCTGGGCGATCCTCTTGCCCGCCGCTTTGCCGGGCACTTCAAGAGAAAAGAGGTGCCGGTTATTTATTACGGTTCGCCGGAGGGGACAAAGGTGCCCCGCGGGGAAGAAGAAGCCCTGGCGGAAGCGGTGGACATGCTGATTTTAAGTGACAGGAGCCAGTATACTAGCTTTGCCGACAGCGGGAAAGCAGAACTGGTGGAAGCGTCTGATATATTTATTGAGAATGGAGAACCTTATAAGAAGAGGGAACCCCATAAAACGGGAGCTGGAAAAGAGCAGAAAACAACTGAAGCTGATGCCGAAAGGGAGAAGAAGCTGGAAGAAATGTTTATGGATGATCTGCAAGAAAGGCTGCAGAGGATCTGCAAGATGATCGAAGGTATCCTCAGTCAATAAGTCAATAAGTTAATAAGTTAATACACAGGGTAGCAGTTTGGGGGAGGAGTTTTATTTGCAGACATCGGTGGAGAGGGACTCGGAGGGCCGGGCCGGCGAAAGGGAAAGAACAGTGTCCGGCTTTAGTTTCCGTAAACTATTTTCCGATCTGGCTGTATATAGCTCGGGAACTCTGCTGATTAAAGGGATGTCTATAATTTCGGCACCCATTTTCACCCGCCTGTTTGATCCCGACCAATACGGAGCCTGGAGTTTTATCAATGTCGCCGTTGCTTTTCTGACTGGTATTCTCATGCTCGGAGGAGACAATGCTTATACCCGCTATTTCTTTCGCTGCCGGACAGAAGAGGAAAAGCAAATTCTTACAACAACCTGGTTTACTTTCCTGGCGGTCTGGAGCGTGGTGGTGATCGCTGCAACGTTGCCTTTTAGCCGCACCCTGGCAGGATGGGTGCTTGGCACAGATCAGTATCGTTCGGCCATGGTTATCGGATTCCTTTCAGCCCCGCCGGCTATGATCAACCTGATTCTCTCCCAGGTTTTGCGAAACCGTTTCCAGGCCAGGACTTTCGCCACTTTGAATGTAATGACTGCTGCCCTAACCCTGATCCTGGCTGTATTTTTCGTGCTTTCCTTTGAAATGGGTGTGGCCGGAGCTTTGCTGGGAGCGGCATCAGCGGCGGTGCTCATGATTCCCGTCCGCCTGTGGCTGGTTCGCGATCTGCTTCGTTTCAGGTTTTCGATGACTTTTTTAAAGCAGTTGTTGCTCTTCGGGTTGCCCCTGGTGCCCATGAACATTGCATTCTGGCTGCTCAGCAATGCTGACCGCATCATGCTGGCCCGCCTCGCTTCCCTGGAAGCAGTTGGCCTTTATTCCATCGCCGCTTCCATGGCAGCGGTGCTCATGCTGCTTCAAAATGCCGTTGGACAGTCATGGCTGCCACATGCTATCAAAGTCTACGAAGAAGAAAACAGGAGAGCGGAGGCAATTATCAGCAGGACGATGGTTTATTTCCTGGCTGGTTCGGCCGTAGTGGTGACCGGTTTTGCCGCCCTGGCCCAGGAGGTCCTCTTCATCCTGGTGCCGCCGGTTTATTACGGTGCTTTTGTGGCCATACCTTTTCTGGCAATCGGGTTTCACTTCTTCACCACTGCCCATGTCTCGGTGGTGGGAATCATGGTCAAAGATAAGACCGTATATATTATGATCGCCTGCTGGCTTATAGCGGTAATAAATATAGGGCTGAATGCCCTGCTCATTCCACGCTTTGGCATAGCCGGGGCGGCTGCGGCTACCGGTTCTTCGTATATACTCTTTGCCCTCGGCTATGCTATTGCTTCCAGGAAGATATGGCCTGTTAATTACCCGGGAGTGACGGTAGCGGCTTTACTGGCTATTCCACCTGTTGCCGTTGGGTTAATTGCCATGATTGCCCTGAACGGGCCGGGCCCGGTGGTCAATTTTCTGCTGAAGATGGTTGTGCTGGTTGCGGTTCTAACGGTTGTAATGCTGATTATCAGCCGTTCGGAAGGGGTCAGCCTGCGGGAGGCCTGGAAAATGATCAAAAAAAGTGACCCTGGGTATTAACTTATTAACTTATTGGTGGAGGATTGCTGCCGATGAAAATAATTTTTGCCGAATCGCACAATCTGGATCGGCCCGACCCGCTGGGATCGCACCACTACATACGTCTCTTCCGGGAAGCAGGAAACGACTGCCTCTGGCTGGGACCGGGCATCAGTCCCATGCATATCGGAAAACCGGATCATTTAAACCGCCATCGCTACCGGATCTGGCGGGAAGGCGGCCGCCTTGTTGACGGTATTCATTGGATGGTGCCCCTGACTTTGCTTTTTTATTACAACAAACCGTTCATGCGCAGCCTGTATGCCGGACGGAACCAGTACCGCTTTTGCCTCCCGTCCCTGCCCGGACAGCTCAAGAAAATCGGTTTTTCGCAGGTGGACCTGCTCTGGTGCGCCGGGCCGGTTGCCCTGAGTTTGCTCGATATTATCCCGCACCGGATGAGCTGCTACAGGCTTGCCGATCGCCTGGACCAGTTTGACATGATTCCACCCAATGTGGGTATTATCCAGCAAGAACTGATTGAGAAGGTTGATTTTGTGCTGGCCACTTCACTGGCCCTGCAGGAATGGGCTGAAGAGAGCGGGGGCCGGGAGGCTTATTACATGCCCAACGGGGTAAGTGATGCATTTTTCACTGCCAGCCGGAAGATGCCGGATGACTTCCCGGCTGACGGCCGGCCGGTGGCCCTTTACCTTGGAACTCTGGATACCCGTTTTGACCTTGAAACGCTTGCTGTAGCAGTGCATCAGATGATGGATGTTCATTTTTTGCTGATCGGCCCGCTTACCTGTGAGAGCTTAAGGGAAAAAATATCCGCTCTGCAGGAAAAGGAAAATTTCAGTTGGCTTGGCTCTAAGAAATATTCACAGGCTCCGGATTACCTGCAGCATTCTTCGGTCGGATTGATCCCCTTTCATGATAATAAGCTGACTGACGCGGTAAATCCGATTAAGTATTACGAATACCTGGCCTGCGGCCTGCCGGTGGTGGCCCCGTCCCTGAGGGAACTGCAGAGCATGAACGGGCCGCTGCAGGCCTACCGGGCCGGTGACGGTGGAGATTTTTGCCGCGCTATCCGCGAGGCGCTGGCGGAGAATGAAAAATTGGGAGCGGACGTCAAGAAAAAAAGGATCGACTTTGCCACCAACCATACCTGGCGGGCCCGGTTTAAATCAATAATGGAGCTTCTGGAAAAGAAGGATCTTGATAATTACAGTTTATAAAACTGGCCTGATAAAAAGGTTTTTGAACAAGCATTTGAGTAATTTTAAAGGAAAATTTATAGGCGATTCTTAAATATCAAATGAATGAATCAAGAGGACGGAAATGGGAAATTTTAAGAAAGAAAAAGGGAATAAAGGTAAGGAAGCAAAACCGCAGCACAAAGGAAAAATTGATCTTTCTATAGTAATCATCGGCCGAAATGAATCGAATAATCTGCCCCGGCTATTTCAATCCCTGCCAGAAGGCAGAGGTATTGAATGGATCTATGTCGATTCAGCTTCGGAGGACTACAGTGCCGAGATCGCCCTGCAATTAGGGGCCAGGGTCTTCCGGGTAGAGTACGAATCGGTCTGCGGGCCGGGAACGGGGCGCTATATAGGAACGCGGGAAGCCTCGGGGAAATGGATTTTCTATCTGGACGGTGATATGGTCCTGCGGAAAGACTTTCTACCTTTCCTGGAGCGGGTGCGTAAAGGAGATAATCTTCCACCGCAAACGGCAGCATTCGTTGGCCGAACCTGCAACCGCTACATGGACCGGCTGGGTACAGTAGTGGCTTCCAGGGATTATGTTGTCCTGACTCCGCAAAAGCACGGACCGGCTGACCGGTGGGGTAAGGAAGCAGATTACCACGGGGGAGCGGTGCTCTACAGAAAGGATATGGTGCTGGAAGCAGGCAACTGGAACCCGGCTGTATACCAGCTTGAAGAGATCGATTTGTTCTGCCGGGTTCGTGCCGCCGGTTATTCTTTGCGGGCGGTTGATCTGCCCATGGCTGACCATTACACCCCATTTTTGAGCCTGGCTGATAAACTGGTCCTGAATTTTCTTCCGAGGCGCGGAGGCAAAAAGTTCTACGGGACCGGTCAGGTGGTAGCCGCCTGCCTGTGCGAAGGCAGAATGATGCAATTTATTCGCTGTTACCCGTATCCTTTCATCATCCTGGCCGGTCTGGCAGCCGCCGTCCCGCTTTGTTTTTTCAGCCCTGCATTGGCACTGTTTCTCAACCTGGCCATTGCTACCTGGATCGGTTTTTCTAAAAAATGGTACTTTTATTTTGTCTACATGGGCAATCTTCTGCAGATTTTCTACGGTATAACCCATTACCAACCTTTAACCCCAAAGTATCGGGAGCTGGCAGAGTAAATATTTTAAAAGCTCTCAAACTTTTTCACCAGATTATGACCGTTACATAAGCGGAATGAAGGCAGGGAAAATTTGGACTAATCATGATCATTTCACCGATCGAGGTGTATAATAAGGCAGGAAAGAAGCAGTCGCTGCAAGAAAGTTTTACATGGCATTAATGCCTGATTAAGTGAGAAGAGATTGACCGAAATAGAGTATGAATATAGATTTTTAACGGGCAGATGTTGGGCAGAGGATGATTCAGGATGAATGAAGATAAAATGGCAAAACGAAAAAGCAATGGCAAACCGGGTGCAATACCGCGCTGGCTGGTGGCCATAGTTGATGTTTCTCTGGTCAGCCTAGGTTTTTATCTGGCTTTTGTCAGTGTCACGGGCGAGCTGCAGGGATTGCAGATCGAGTCGCTGATCATTCTTTTTCCGCCGCTTCTGGCAATCACTGTTATCCTTTTCGGCAACCTTGGTTTGTACTCAAAGCAGCGAAGCGGGATCATGCCTATCGTGCGAGCTCTGACAACCGGCGTGATTGTCATTGACCTGCTGGGCGTTATGCTGGCTTTTTGGACGAGGGCATTTGTCCTTGATCGCCTCATCTTCCTGCTGGCGCCCCTTTACCAACTCTTGCTGCTTCTGGGTTGGCGTATTCTTTTCTGGTACCTGGAGATATGGATACATGGCCAGAAGAGGCTGCTGGTCATCGGCAGCCGCCGTGATGCGGAAAGAGCCCTGGAGAAAATTATGTCCCTGCCGAAGGGTATTTTCGAAGTAATCAGGGTTTTGCCCCCGGCGGAGCTGGGTAAGTTGCCTAAAGCCCTGGAAGAAGCCGATGCGGTAATGATTGCCGGATCATTGGACATGGAAGAGAAAAATCTGGTGGTGCGGGAAAGTTTTAACCGAAGCAGAGAAGTTTTTATCATTCCCGATCTTTATGAAATTATTCTAACCAGGGCGGCGATGACCCAGGTTGACGATACCCCGGTAATTGAGTGTCACGACATGCAGCTTGATTTCCTGCAACTGGCGATTAAAAGGATTTGCGATCTAATTTTTGTTCTTGTCCTGGGATTGATTTCCTTGCCCATCCAGTTGTTTATGGGACTGGTAATCCGCCTGGATTCAACGGGACCGGCAATTTATGCCCAGGAAAGGGTCGGCCTGCGTGGGAAAAAGTTTACCCTTTACAAACTGAGGACTATGCTTATAGATGCCGAGGAGAAAAGCGGTCCGGTCCTGTCGAACGAGGAAGACGACCGCGTAACGAGAGTGGGCCGTTTCCTGCGCGCTTCGCGACTCGACGAATTGCCCCAGCTCTACAATGTTTTGCGGGGGGACCTCAGCATTGTGGGTCCGCGTCCGGAAAGGCCTTATTTCGTGGAGCGATTCCAGGAGGAAATGCCCGAATACGGATTGCGTCACCTGGTCAAACCGGGAATTACAGGACTGGCCCAGGTGGCCGGATATTATGCCACCAACACGCAGGACAAGCTGCGTTATGACCTTCACTATGTAGCGGATTACTCGATGCTCCTTGATTTTAGGATCCTCCTGCTGACTGTGCCGACGATTTTTAACCGGGAAGCGGCCCGCGGGCTGCGCAAAGAAATTGAGGACAGGGCAGACCTGGCTCGTTACGAATAAATGGGTTGTAACCAGGCGGGATATCGGTGACATGTTAAAAAAGTTTTTTGACAATACTGGCTGAAACAGCAAAAAAAGCAGCAGAAATATCAAAGAATAACAGGTTGCAGTAAATTAAAGGAGGATGCAATGGCGGAGATTTTGATCCTGGGAGGCGGAATAGCCGGTATTTCGGCGGCAGGGCACGCTACCAAGGCCGGCCGGGAAGCGGTTATTTTTGAAGCGGCGGAGCGGTGGGGCGGCCTACTGGACAATTTTACGGTAGGAGGATTTCGTTTTGACCGGGCAGTCCACTTTGCCTTCAGCAATAACGAACCTTTTCAAAAAGTTCTTGACGGTATTGACTGTCACATTCACTATCCTGAACCGTACAATTATGAAAACGGCCGCTGGCTTAAGCACCCTGTTCAAAACAATTTATTCCCCCTGCCTGCCGATGAAAAGGTTGAAGCAATCCTCAGCTTTATGGACCGGCCTTCAATGGATGAGAATGCAAACTACCGTGAATGGCTGGAGCAGCAGTTCGGCACAGTGATTGCGGAACGCTACCCCTGCCGCTATACTGAAAAATATTGGACCGTGCCCCCGGAAAAAATGAGCACAGACTGGATTGGCAACCGCCTCTACAGGCCTTCCCTGGAGGAGGTCTTATACGGGGCGATGACGGATGAGACGCCTTCTACATATTATTTACCCAGGATGCTCTATCCGAAAAAAGGTGGTTTTAGGGCTATCCTGGAGAAACTGGCCCGGGGACTTGATATAAGGACAGGGAAAAGAGCAGTGCACATTGACACGCAGAAAAAATATGTCGATTTTGAAGAAGGTTCCAGGGAATATTATGATCTGCTTGTAAGCAGCGTGCCGTTGCCTGAGCTGATCGGTATGATGGATGGGGTGCCGCAAGCAGTCCAGGAGGCTGCTGCCGGTCTCTGGGCAACCTCCATTGCTCTTGTTTCACTGGGTTTCAGATCTCCCGGGGCCGGACAGCATCTCTGGTTTTATATTTACGACCGGGATATATTTCCATCAAGGGCCCATGCTCCTTACCGCAAGTCGCCTGATAACGCGCCGCCGGACTGTAGCTCGTTGCAGTTTGAAACTTATTTTTCACGATTCAAGCCGCTGCCGCTGGAAGGTGAAGCGCTGGTAGAACACGTTATCGATACGGTGGAAAAACTGGGCCTGGCAGAGAAAAAAGATATTGTGGACCGCGATTACCGCGTTTTACCATACGGCAATGTAGTTTTCGACAGGGATATGGTAGAGCGGCGCGACTATGTCCTGAAGCATGTAGGAGAATGCGGCATTCTTTCAGTGGGACGCTTCGGGGAGTGGGACTATCTCTGGTCCGATCAGTGTTTTTTAAGCGGCAGAAGGGTCCTGGAGCATTTGGCCGTGCTATAATTGAAGCTGAATAGGACCTTGAGTAAGGGTGATCAGGTAATATTTTCTGCTTTTGGGGAGGTCGACGGGATGTCCGATAAAAAGAGGAATGGGACGGCAAATAATCAGGGTTTGGATAAACAGAGAAGAGGGTGGAGCAGACTGAAAAAAGCCCTGCTGATCAGCGCTGTCGTGATCCTGGTGGCTGCGGCGGCGGTGGTGGGCTACGGTCTGGCTTTCATAGAAGAAGTAAAAGAGCCGCAGAGGGTGCTGCTTGATGATGTAGAATTTGCCGAAGAATATGATGTGAACGAACTCTTCCCGGACCATATTGTCAATATTGCCCTGATCGGTTTTGACCGTGGCTGGAACCGTGAAAATATGGGTGAATATCTGTTCCGCCCCGATATGCTCGCCGTTTTTTCGATCAACTTTGCCGAAGACAGCATATCGGTGGTTCGTGTTCCCCGCGATTCATACGTTCCCATCTACAACCGCGGCGGAGCCTACGAAAAGATCAATCACTCCTTCTATTTCGGCTACCGCTCCGGGGAAAGCGAAGACCCCGATTACGACGGGATCCGCTATACCCTGCAGACTGTGAGCAATGTCCTGGGCGGTATACCCATTCACTATTATGCCTCGGTGGATATGTATTCAATCATTGCCCTGGTTGACGCCGTGGGTGGGATTTACTACGAAGTGGAAGAACCGATTTACGACAAATACTGGAATGTGGGCGAACTGCTGGTGCCGGAAGGACCGCAGATCATGGACGGCAAGACCTACCTGCGCTATCTGCAGTATCGCGATGGTTCAACCGGGGGAGATATCGGACGGATCGACCGCCAGATGAATTTGTTGAAGGAGACGATCATTTATTTAAAGGAAGAGGGCAAACTGACAGACATCCCCACAACCTACCGTATTTACAAAGATTATGTTGAGACCGATCTGAGCTACAAGCAGATCGCCGCTCTGGCTTATTATGCCAGAGATCTGGATATAACAGGTGATAATTTTGATTTTTATACCATACCGGGTGCCGGGGCGATGAAGGACGGGCGGTGGCTACAGATTATCAACCAGGAGGACCGGGTCCAGATTATTAAGGAAGTGTTTGGTATTGACGTGGAACCGTGGCCACCCATCGAGATAAAAGATAGCCCTGAATACCTGGCCGAGCAGGAAAAGCTGCGCCGGGAAGAAGAACTCGGAGAGCTTGAAAATATATTTGACGACGAAGAAAGCGTTAAGGATGGGGAAGATGAACTCATCCGTATTCCGGAGCTTCGCGGCCTGACTGTCGGAGAAGCACGAAAGCTGCTTGAAGATGTCGGCCTTGCCCCGGGCGAAATTGAAGAGAGCTATTACGAGGTCCTGGAGGAAGGGCTGGTTATTTACAGCGATCCCCCTTCCGGCAAGGGTGTGCCCAAGGGAACAGTGGTTAACCTGGTCGTTTCGAAAGGACCGGAATCACACGACAGCAGTGATGCCGGAGAAGATTGATGGAAGAGATTACCGCCAGAGGCAGGTTCTATATTTCACTGGCCATTATTGTGTTGATAATTGTCGTTTCCCTGACTGTCATTTTTTATGGTGTCTACCAGGTTTATTATGAACCCGCTTCGCTGTTTCGGCCTGATTACAGCGCTGTTGGAACGGTGGAAGAAGAATTTGAAAAACGGGTGGTCAATGTAGCAATACTGGGTCTGCACAATCGCAACGAGGACAATACCTTTGGTGAGATATATTACGTGGATACGATCCTGGTTGCTTCGGTCAGTTTTGAGCAGAACACGCTGACCCTGCTGGCCGTGCCGCGTGATTCCTATGTGGATATTGCCGGTGAGGGAATGGAAGATCGGATTCGCCAGTCCTACAGCTATGGCTACAAGAGAGCTATGGATGCGGGAGCAGAAAAGGCGAAAAGACACCAGGCCGGGATGGAGAGTGCTGTGGAAACGGTCAACCTGCTCCTGGAAGGTTTCGATATTCAACACTACCTGGCCATGGATATCCAGGGCTTGAAACAGCTCATCGACGCCCTGGGTGGGGTTTATTACACCGTGGAACGACCCATGATTGGCTTCACCCCCCGTGAATCGCTCGATGCCGGACCGCAGATGCTGGACGGCCAGGGATATATAACTTACCTGACCTACCGCGAGCCCGACGGCCGCGATGATCTGAACCGGATTAAACGCCAGAAAGCGCTTCTTCTGGCTACCTTTGATTATTTCCAGGAGATGGGACTTTTCCGCTACCTCATACCGGCGTACTCTACCTACCGCGAGCATATTCACACCGACATGAGCTTCAACCAGATTGCCGCCCTCACTCTTTTTGCCGCGGAACGGCTGGAAGCGGATGCCATATCTGATTATTCGCTGCAGGGTGATTACTTTACCACCGATGGAGGGCAAACCTACTGTTTACGTTTGGACGAAGAATCGCTGAAAGAAATTTTGGAAATTATCGCTGGTAAATCGGGGGAATAATCAATAAGTTAATAAGTTAATACACAGGGTAAATGCTTGACGATTTGAGGAGGTGGGAGTGCACAGGATGACTGCAGAAAAGAGCGCTAATTGTTTGTGCCTGGTCACCGGGGCGGCTGGTTTTATCGGCTACCACCTTGCTAAAAGGCTGATCCGGGAAGGACACAGGGTAATCGGGGTTGATTGTTTTACGGATTATTATGATATTGAGATCAAGAAAAGAAATGTTGCCGAATTGCTATGCAATCCAAACTTTACTTTGCACCGGGAAGATCTTGTGGAATCAGCCGATTCCCTGCCCGGTGGAGTGCGGTGGGTGTTCCACCAGGCAGCTCAGGCCGGGGTGAGAGCCAGCTGGGGGCGGGAGTTTGCTCAATACACACATAATAATATCCTGGCTACGCAGAGGCTGCTCGAGTGGGCCCGCCGCAGCAAGCCGGAGCGTTTCATCTACGCTTCTTCATCCTCCGTCTACGGGGCGGCCGAGAAACTTCCGATGGCGGAAGATGATCTACCGCTGCCTGTTTCTCCTTACGGCGTAAGTAAGCTGGCTGCCGAACACCTTTGCAATCTCTACCACCATAATTTCGGTATTCCAGCAGTCAGCCTGCGTTATTTCACCGTTTACGGGCCCGGGCAGAGGCCGGATATGGCTTTTCACCGCTTCATCAGGGCTATACTTGATGAAAAAGAAGTGGTTGTCTACGGTACAGGGGAACAGACCCGCGATTTTACTTATGTTGACGACATAATTGACGCCAATCTGGCAGCGGTGCAGGCGGAAAGGGCTGCAGGCCGGGTTTACAACATTGGTGGAGGAAGCACGATATCTGTGAACGGGGTGCTGGAGATCCTGCATGACCTGATGGGGAAAGATATTAAAATTCGCCGTGAATCGGTGCAGGCCGGTGACCCACCCCATACTTACGCCGATACAAGCAGGGCCCGCGAGGAACTGGGATTTTTACCGCGCACTGATCTCAGAGAAGGCCTGGCGGCAATGGTGAAAAGCTTTACTGGAAGAATTAGGTAAAATTATCAGGGATTTGAGCGAATTAGCGAAAAACCCTTAGGTTTAAGCGGCGTGTGATAAATAGAACGAGAAGGGCCCCGCAGATTGCAGATACTGCAAAAGTAATATTAAAGCGAGCTGGAAGGAGGGCCCTGGTAGAACCGAGAATCAGGCCTGCCAGCAGGTAGGAAACCTCGTTCTGGTAGCGGCGGTAAAGGGCGGAAAGAAGGCGGGACAGGCCCAGCAGCCCCACGAAAAATCCGGCGCCCAGAGCAGCCATCTTTAACCACTGCCAGTGACTGATGGCGTAGATGGCATCGTCGTAAAGATTGATTATGATCAGAACCGCACTTCCTGAAACCCCGGGCAGAAGCATGGTTGCGCTGGCCAGTGTACCGCCGATAAAAAAGTGTAAGAGCCCTCCCGGAGGTAGGACGGTAAAAGTGTTGGTGGGTTCGCAGACAACGAACCAGACGAAGGCAAAACCGGCTGCGGCCAGCAGGAGTGACAGGGGTTGGATATGCATACCACGCCGGATGTGGACAACCGAAGTGACAGATGCAAGGAGCATACCAAAGAGGAAAGCCATTAAGGGGTTATAGAAATGTTCCAACAAATAACCGATTGTATATACGCCGCCCAGGGCGGCAACCGCTGCACCGGCAATCATGGGCAGGTATTTTTTAAGGCGCAGAACGGCAATATCGTCCAGGAACTGGCGGTAGAAACCGAAGATGAGAATAACTGTCCCGGCGCTCAGACCGGGTAAGATGAAGGCTACTCCAATCAATAAACCCTGCAGCAATTTGACGATCACTTTTGCTCTCCTTTACAACTATTTTATTTTCGCCGCTGCACCGGCGGGTTCCTTCCCGGGGAAAAACGCGACCCTGGGTATTAACTTATTAACTTATTGATTATTTTAGTTATTAATCTTTATTATATGGCAAAAAGTGATATGATATTATATGGAAGCCCCGAAGAAATGGTAAGGGGAAATAGAAATGAAAGCACAGTATATCACGGTAGAATACGATGAAACAATAAAAACAATCGGGGTAGTTTCCGATACTCATATTCCCAGCAGGGCAAGGTTTTTGCCTCCTGAATTATTCAGAGCCCTGGATGGGGCGGATCTGATTTTACATTGTGGAGATCTGGTTAAAGCTGAGATTATCGTAGAACTTGAAGCCATTGCCCCGGTGGAAGCAGTAGGCGGCAACATGGATCCTCCGGAACTGAAAAATAAACTGGGCCGGTTGAAATTATTAAGGATTGGCGAAATAACCATCGGCATGCTGCACGGTGATATAACGGGCAGACAGGTACCCTTTAAACAGGTTGCTTCACTGTTTGCGCCGCATGAACTGCAGGCTATTGTTTTCGGACACATTCATGAACCGGTAAACAGGGAGTATGATGGAATATTGTTTTTTAATCCCGGTTCGGCAGTAGATCCGCGCCACGGATTTTCTCCCAGCTGCGGGTTGCTGAGTATCGCCGGTAAGAAGGTAAGCGGTAGAATTATATTTTTTTAAATAAAATGGAATGGGGGATCTAAAATGGCTGTTGATCAGGAAAAAAAGAAACAATTGCAGGAAAGAATATTATCTGAAGCGGAAAATAGTAAGATGACCTGTAAGAAAGCTTTAAAGATTGCCTCCGAATTGGACTGTCTGCCCATCGAAGTGGGCAATGAATGTAATAAAATGGATGTAAAGCTCGTCGGCTGTCAGCTGGGCTGTTTTTAAGGCATGAAATAATGCGTATGAAGAAGCAATAAAGAGAAATATCGAGTAAAGCAGATATAATAATCCTTGAACACAAAGGCAGGCCTTCAGAAGGCCTGCCTTTGTGTTTGCTTAAGGCAATGCTTTACAGTAACATTATTAACAGTAACATTAGCACTCGTTAAGGAAGAGTGCTGCTAAGAAACAAATTACAAAGGAGGCAGGTTAGATGAATATTAAACCATTAGCAGACAGGGTCGTAGTAAAGGTCCTGGAGGCGGAAGAAAAAACAGCCAGCGGCATTGTGCTGCCCGATAAAGCCAGGGAAAAACCCCAGGAGGGTGAAGTAATGGCAGTGGGCGACGGTAAAGTCCTTGACAACGGGAACAGGATGGATATGGAACTTAAAGTGGGAGACAAAATAATCTTTTCCCGTTATGCCGGTGCGGAAGTGAAAGTTGACGGCGAAGAGTACCTGATTTTACGGCAGGACGATATCCTGGCAGTGGTTCAATAATCTGTCCCTGAGGACATAAGGAGGTAAAAAGAAATGGCAAAACAGATCATTTATGAGGAGAAAGCCCGCCGGGCGCTGGAGAAAGGTGTAAACGCCCTGGCTGATACGGTAACAGTAACCCTGGGGCCGAAAGGCCGCAATGTAGTGCTAGACAAAAAGTTTGGTTCACCACAGATTACCAATGACGGTGTAACTATAGCCCGTGAAATTGAACTTGAAGATCCCTTCGAAAATATGGGTGCCCAGCTGGTAAAAGAGGTGGCCACCAAGACAAACGACATCGCCGGTGACGGCACTACCACCGCTACACTGCTGGCACAGGGAATCATACGCGACGGTTTGAAAAACGTTGCTGCCGGAGCAAACCCCATGATCATGAAAAGGGGCATTGAAAAAGCAGTTAAAGTAGCCCTTGAAGAACTGGAAAAAATGAGCAAACCCGTGGAAACCAGGGAAGCAATTTCCCAGGTGGCGGCGATTTCAGCTGACGATGAAGCCATTGGCGAACTGATCGCTGAAGCAATGGAAAAAGTGGGCAAAGACGGTGTTATTACTGTCGAAGAATCGAAAGGATTTACCACCGATTTGAAAGTGGTCGAAGGTATGCAGTTCGACCGCGGTTACATTTCACCTTACATGGTAACCGACACAGAGAAAATGGAAGCAGTTCTTGAAGAACCCTTCATTTTGCTCACTGACCGCAAGGTAAGCAATATTCATGACCTGCTGCCTCTGCTGGAGAAGATTGTCCAGAAAGGTAAGCAGCTGCTGCTGATCGCTGAAGATGTGGAAGGCGAAGCGCTGGCTACCCTGGTGGTCAACAAACTACGTGGCACATTTACCTGTGTAGCCGTAAAAGCACCGGGCTTTGGTGATCGCCGTAAGGCCATGCTGGAAGATGTCGCCATATTGACCGGCGGACAGGTAGTATCCGAAGACCTCGGTATCGAAATGAAAAATGTTGATCTAGAAATGCTCGGAAGGGCCCGCCAGGTCCGGATCAGCAAGGAAGAAACTGTTATTGTTGACGGTTCCGGTGATCCCAATGCCATCAAGAAGCGGATTGCCCAGATCAGGGCTCAGATCGAAGATACTACTTCTGATTTTGACCGTGAAAAACTGCAGGAACGCCTGGCCAAGCTTGCCGGAGGCGTGGCTGTAATTGAAGTAGGAGCGGCAACAGAAACAGAAATGAAAGAGAAAAAATTACGTATCGAGGACGCCCTTTCGGCAACCCGGGCTGCTGTTGAAGAAGGAATTGTTCCCGGCGGCGGGATTGCCTACTTGAATGTGACGGAAGGTTTTGCAGCAACTGAAAAAGATCTTTCAGGCGACGAACTTACAGGCATGCTAATTGTAAAGAGAGCTCTGGAAGACCCGGTTCGCGTGATATCTGATAATGCAGGCGCGGAAGGTTCCGTGGTTGTTGAAAAGATCAAGTCCATGGAAAAAGGCACCGGCTTTAATGCCATGAACGGAAAATTTGAAAAAATGCTGGAAGCAGGTATTGTCGACCCGACCAAAGTGGCTCGCTCGGCGATCCAGAATGCAGCAAGCATCGCAGCCCTCTTCCTGACCACTGAAGCAGTGGTAACCGATATACCGGAAGAAAATGGAGGCGGCGGCGGAATGCCCGGCGGCGGAATGCCCGGCGGAATGCCAATGATGTAAAGTAATAGCTTCCACAAATAGTTTTAAAAGAAGGCCCTGTCAACAAAGACAGGGCCTTCGTGCTTTCAACAAGCCTGCGGACAAAATAAGTTAATCTATCCAGGCCTGTCCACATAAATATTAACTTATTTGAAGGAAGCGAAGAGGGGGCAGATATTTTTCTTTTTTTGAAGGATTATGGAGCAACACGGCGAAAGAATAAATCGTTACCGTAACAGTTCTATACCGGGACAGGGAGCTGATAATCGTTTGTCAGAGCAGATAAACGGTCCAATTGGCCGCTTGTTTTGTTAAGGACGGCTGTTGGGTAATCAATAATTACGAGGGAAAGTGTGCCTAGGGTTCCGCCGGAGCAGAATTATAGCCGGGCTGGTCCAAGTGGCGCAGGCATCCAGTGCTACAGGACTTATCTTCATGGGTGTCACACCGGAGGGATAAAAGCCCAGGCGGGTAGGTTTCACTCGATACCTATCTGCCAGGGTTTTTTAATTTATAGTCCGGGAGGTGAGCCTTTACCTGCAAGTCTCAAGAATTATTTAATTTCACTTAAATAACCCCAGTATGTAAAAAAGTTAGGAGGGAAACGATGGAAAATCCATTTAAATTTAAAGAAAACAAGACTGATATGAAGACTGAAATCACCGCCGGCATTACCACTTTTATGACTATGGCCTATATTATCTTTGTTAACCCTTCCATTTTAGAAGGAGCCGGTATGGATTTCGGTGCGGTGATGACTGCTACGATTATCGCTGCAGCCCTGACGACCATTTTAATGGGCCTGCTGACTAATTATCCCTTTGCCCTGGCCAGCGGAATGGGTTTAAACGCCTTTTTTGCTTTTGTAGTTGCCGCCCAGTTTGGCTGGCAGGCTGCTCTCGGCGCTGTCTTGATCTCAGGTATTGTATTTTTTATCCTTGCTATTTCCGGAGCGATTTCACATATTGATGCGGCTGTACCTTCCAGCCTGAAGAGTGCGGTAGCCGCCGGGATCGGCCTTTTCATTGCCTACATAGGATTGCAGAATGCCGGTATAATTGTCAGTAATGAAGCGACCCAGGTAGCCCTGGGCGATTTGACCGCTCCCGGACCAATGCTTTCACTGATTGGGATCCTCATCATCGCTGTTCTCATGGCCCGCAAAGTGCGAGGAGCAATCCTGATTGGTATCCTGTTGACGACAATTGTCAGCTTTATCATGGGCATCCAGCCTCTGCCCGGCGGCCTGGGCGATATCTTTGGTCCCCCGGCAAGTCTGGCGCCAGTTTTCCTGAAGCTGGATCTGAGGGCCGCTCTGGCTATTCCCTTCTTTGTTATTTTCTCTTTTGTCTTTGTCGATGTATTTGATACAATGGGTACCCTGCTGGGAACGGGAGCCCGGGCCGGCTTTCTCGATAAGGACGGCCGCCTGCCCAAGGTAAACAAGGCCATGCTGGCGGACTCAATCGGTACCATGGGTGGAGCCATTCTTGGGACAAGCACGGTGACCACCTACGTGGAATCGACCGCCGGGATTTCCGAAGGTGGCAGGACAGGCTTAACTTCTATAGTAGTAGGAATTTTGTTCCTGCTGACTCTGTTTCTATTCCCTCTGGCCGGTTTGGTTCCGGGAGAGGCAACGGCACCCGCTTTGATTATCGTCGGGGTAATGATGGTCGGCGCAGTATCGAAAATCAATTTCGAAGACTTCACCGAAGCGCTGCCAGCCTTTCTGACCATTATCTTTATGCCTCTGGCTTACAGCATTGCCGACGGTATTGCTTTCGGATTTATCGCTTACCCGATCGTCAAACTGGTTGCCGGAAAGGGCAAAGAAATCCACTGGCTGATTTACCTGCTGGCCGTTGTTGCTTTGATTCACTTTTTCTGGCCTTCTTAAACAGGCAAGAGTAACAGGTGAAAGAACGGGGACCCGGTAAAGCAGCTTAACTGAAACCTTTATTAAATAAAGAAAGAAAGCGAAACAGAGAAAATTGGCATCAGTACCCAGTACCTGCCGGTGAGAATCAGGAATTGTAAAGATAAAATGAAAATGTTTCGGGCATTTATAAGACAGCTTCGGTGTTTTAAAATGCTCGAACTGTTTGAATCTGAACATGCGGAGGTGCGTCATGTCCTCAATCCAGGTAGGCATAGTCATGGGCAGCGATTCAGATTTGCCGATCATGGAAAAATGTGCCGAGGCGCTGACAGAATTTGGTGTCAGCTATGAAATGGTAGTTTCAAGCGCCCACCGCCACCCGGAGAAAACAGCCCGTTATGCCCGCGGCGCAGCCGATGCCGGTCTGAAAGTGATTATTGCCGCGGCCGGTGGAGCAGCCCACCTGCCGGGAGTTATTGCTTCCATGACTCTCCTGCCGGTGATAGGCGTGCCCATTGCTATTGAACCGCTGCAGGGAGTCGATTCTCTTTATTCCATAGTCCAGATGCCAAAGGGAATACCGGTGGCTACCGTAACGATCAATGGTGCTTACAATGCCGGTCTGCTTGCTGTGGAAATGCTTGCTATGGAAAATGAAGAATTGAAGGAAAAACTGAATAGCTACCGGCAAAGGTTAGCTGCTCAGGTGGAGAAAAAAGACAAAAGCCTGCGGGAAAAGATGAAAAGTATCCGGAATCTGGAACAGGGTGAAAAGGAATGATCGAACGGTATACGCATCCAGAAATGGGAAACATCTGGAGCCTTGAAAATCGCTATAAAAAATTTTTGGCTGTTGAAATATGCGCTCTTGAAGCCTGGGCTGAACTGGGAGCTATCCCCCGTGATGCCGTAAAGAAGATTGCTGAAAATGCTTCCTTTTCGGTGGAAAGAATCGAAGAACTGGAAAAGGAAACAAGGCATGATGTAGTTGCTTTCACCAGGTGTGTGGCGGAGTCCCTTGGTAAAGAGAGCCGTTTCTTCCATTACGGTCTTACTTCCTACGATGTTGTCGATACTGCCCTTTCTGTCCTCCTTTCAGAAGCAGCTGAACTGTTGCAAAAGAAGCTGAACGAACTGGAAGAAGTTCTCATTGGACAGGCAAAACGTTACCGGGAAACGCCTGCTGTGGGGCGCACACACGGGGTGCATGCCGAGCCGACCAGTCTGGGCTTAAAATTTGCACTCTGGCTGGCTGAAACGCGGAGAAACCGCGGGCGGCTGGAACGGGTGGCAGAAGGTGTCCGCGTGGGTAAGATGTCCGGGGCGGTAGGCAACTTTGCCCACATTGATCCTTTTATCGAGGAATATGTATGCCGCAAAATGGGGCTTGAACCGGCACCTGTATCGACCCAGGTCCTGCAGCGCGACCGGCATGCCGAGTTTGTCTCGGTGCTGGCTCTGATTGGAGCAACCCTGGAAAAAATGGCCCTGGAGGTGCGCAACCTGCAGCGTACCGAGACGTCGGAAATGGAAGAACCTTTTTACAGCGGGCAGAAGGGATCATCGGCCATGCCTCACAAGCGGAACCCGGTGACATGCGAAAAGATCTGCGGCCTGTCCCGCCTTCTGCGCGGCTATGCCACGGCGGCGCTGGAAAATGTAGCCCTCTGGCATGAACGGGATATTTCACATTCCTCGGTGGAGAGGGTTATTTTACCCGATTCTACTATTGTTACTGATCATATGCTAAGGCAGATGATCAGGATCTTGCGGGAACTGAAGGTCCGCCCGGAAAATATGGCCCGTAATCTCGAACTGACCGGAGGATTGATCTATTCCCAGAGGGTCCTTCTCGAACTGGTGGAAAGAGGCCTCTCCCGCGAAGAAGCCTATGATTTAGTCCAGTCCAGGGCGATGGAAGCCTGGAACAGCGGCCGCAGTTTCCGGGATTTGCTGGCTGAAGACGAAGTAATCAGGGAACGGCTTGGCCAGGAAAAGCTGGCAGCCTGTTTTGACCCGGCCTATTACCGCCGTCATGTGGATTATATTTACAAACGTCTCGGTATATAAGCAAATCCCGGAACGGACAGGTTAAAAATCACTGAAGATGGAACAGGCAGGAGTATGACAAAAATATTTTAGGGGTGAGCTGCAGGTGGAAAAAAAAGAATTTCTTTATGAGGGCAAGGCTAAAAAAATGTATCGCACCGACGATCATGCCCTTCTGCTGGTTGAATTCAAGGACGATGCTACCGCTTTTGACGGCGAAAAGAAAGATCAGCTGACAGACAAGGGAATCCTTAATAACCGCCTTTCGGAAATATTTTTCAGTTTCCTGGAAAAGAAGGGCGTGAAAACACACTATGTGAAGAGGTTGAGCGAGAGGGAAATGCTGGTCAAAGCCCTGGAGATAATCCCAATAGAAGTGATTGTTCGCAATATTGCCGCCGGCAGCATTTCAAAGAGGCTCGGTATACCCGAAGGAATGGCCCTGAAAAAGACTGTCCTTGAGTTTTCCCTGAAGAACGACGATTTGCACGATCCGATGATCAACCATTATCATATTTACGCCCTAGATCTGGCGAAACCTGAAGAGATGGCTGTCATAGAAAAAACGGCTCTTAAAATTAATGAACTGTTACAGCCTTATCTGAAAGAAAAAGGGATCGTGCTGGTGGATTTTAAACTCGAATTCGGTAGGCATAAAGGCGAAGTCATCCTGGGAGACGAAATATCTCCCGATACATGCCGCTTCTGGGACAGCGGCAGCGGTGAAAAACTGGATAAGGACCGCTTCCGTCGTGACATGGGCGGAGTGATTGAAGCATACCGCGAAGTCCTTCGCCGCCTGGAAGGGGGCACATGATCTGCTCTGGAAGGCAAAAGTTGAGGTAACTCTTAAAAAAGAGGTGCGCGATCCACAGGGTCTGGCGGTTGAAAAATCTCTTAAAACGCTCGGTTATGAAATGGTACAGCGGGTGAGAGTTGGCAAATACATGGAAGTTTTTATCGAGGCCGACAGCAGGAAAAAGGCGTCATTACTGGTGGAAGAGATGTCAGAGCGCCTGTTGAGCAACCCGGTTATAGAAGATTACAGCTACACCTTGCAGGAACCGGAGGGCGGAAAATGAAATTTGCGGTCCTGGTTTTTCCCGGTTCAAACTGCGATCTAGACGCCTATCACCTGGTGCAGGACGTTTTGAATCATGAAGCACATTATGTTCGTTATGATCAGATGACCCTGGGCCGCTGTGATGCAGTCATCCTGCCCGGCGGTTTTTCTTACGGAGATTACCTGCGTTCTGGCGCTATTGCCCGTTTCAGCCCGATTATGGAGGCAGTGCAGGAGTTTGCTGAACAGGGAGGTCTGGTTTTCGGAATATGCAACGGTTTCCAGGTGCTGACCGAAGCCGGTATGCTCCCCGGCGCACTTTACCGTAATCAGAATCTCCAGTTTCGCTGCCGCCAGGTTTTCCTGCGAATTGAAAACGACGATACACCCTACACTGGCAGTGCGGCAAGAGGAGATGTTCTGAAAATCCCCGTGGCCCACGGAGACGGGTGTTACTATGCGCCGCCGGATGTGCTGGATAAGCTGGATGAAAACAGGCAGATAATTTTTCGCTACAGCAATGCAAAAGGCGAAATTACGGAAGAGGCCAATCCAAATGGTTCACTGGACAACATTGCGGGTGTTTGCAACAAGCGGGGAAATGTAGCCGGAATGATGCCTCACCCGGAAAGGGCCGGTGAAGCCGTCCTTGGTTCGGAAGACGGCCTGGTTATATTTAAATCAATTTGCCACTACATGGAGCAGTTTTGAGACGGAGGAGAGTAACTAGTATTGAACGACAAAATATGGCGCAGCCTGGGTCTGACCGATGACGAGTACGCGCTGATCAAAAAACAGATGGGGCGCGAACCCAATAATGTTGAACTTAACATGTACAGTGTAATGTGGTCTGAGCACTGCAGCTACAAACATTCACGATCTATGCTGAAAATATTTCCCACTTCCGGTGCGCGGATTATCCAGGGCCCCGGCGAAAATGCCGGAGTGGTTGACATTGGAAAAGGATGGGCAGCGGTATTCAAGATCGAGAGCCATAATCATCCTTCGGCGGTTGAGCCTTATCAGGGTGCGGCAACCGGGGTGGGCGGAATCCTGAGGGATATCTTTACCATGGGAGCCCAACCAGTTGCTTTTTTGAATTCGCTGCGCTTTGGACCGCTTGACAACGATAGGACCTGCTATATTTTTGATGGCGTGGTTGCCGGTATCGGGGGTTATGGAAACTGTGTCGGCATTCCTACCGTTGGCGGAGAGGTTTATTTTGAACAGTGCTATCGCGGCAATCCGCTGGTTAATGTAATGTGTGTAGGTGTTATGCCCCTGGAAAAGTTGACCCTTGGAAGGGCAGACGCTCCTGGCAACCTGGTTATCCTGGTCGGTGCTCTAACTGGAAGAGATGGCATACACGGTGTAACATTTGCTTCGGAAGAGCTTTCGAATGCTTCTGAAGAAAGAAGGCCGGCTGTTCAGGTAGGTGATCCATTCCTGGGCAAGCTGCTTCTTGAAGCAACCCTGGAAGCAATTGAAGAGAAAGCAGTGGTTGGAGTGCAGGATTTGGGCGGGGCCGGATTAACCTGTGCATTAACGGAAACAGCTTCCCGCGCCGGGACTGGTATGGAGATTGATCTGGACCGGGTACCCCTGCGAGAAGCGGAAATGGAAGATTATGAAATTCTTACTTCAGAATCGCAGGAAAGGATGCTGCTAATTGTTGAACCGAACCGGAAGGAAGAAGTAAAAAATATATTCAGTCGCTGGGAACTGGAAATGGCGGTTCTGGGACGGGTTACCGATGACGGCCTTGTAACAGTTTACCATAGAGGTAAAAAGGTAGTTTCCGTTCCCGCCTGGAGTGTGGCCGGAGGAAGTCCAGAATATGCTGAGGATTATGCGGCAAATGGCGGTACTTCTGTTTGCCAGAAAGTAAATAAGCCCGTTACCGGGATCGAAAATTGCGGAGAGGTTTTGCTCAAGTTGCTTGCCGACCCGGACATTGCTTCCAAGGAATGGATCTGGCAGCGCTATGATTATCAGGTGCGCACGTCAACTGTGCAGGGACCGGGAGGCGATGCGGCAGTAATCAAGATTCGTCAAACGGGGCAGGCGCTGGCTATGACCGTTGACGGAAACAGTCGTTATTGCCACCTCGATCCATCAGCCGGCGGCAAGATGGCGGTAATGGAAGCGACCCGTAATCTTAGCTGTGTGGGAGCGGAACCTGTTGGCATTACGGATTGCCTTAATTTTGGCAATCCCGAGAAAGAGGAAATTTACAGCCAGTTCAGAGCAGCGGTTGAAGGAATGGCCGAAGCCTGCAGGGTCCTGGAAACCCCGGTGGTAGGTGGCAATGTCAGTTTTTATAACGAGGTTGACGGACAGGCTATTTATCCTACACCGGTAGTCGGAGCAGTGGGATTACTGGACAGATATGAACAGCAGGGAACAGCGGATTTCAAAAAGACAGGAGACTGGATTTGTCTGCTGGGATCGCCGGCAGTATCCCTTGGAGGCAGCCAGCTGCAGAAGAGCTGCGGCGGAGAATTGGGTGGTCTCTTGCCCCCTGTTAACCTGGAACTGGAAAAAAGATTGCAATCTCTGGTTCGCTGTTTGGTACGCAGCAGGCTGGTTTCTTCAGCCCATGATTTGGCGGAAGGCGGTCTGGCAGTGGCCCTGGCGGAAAGCTGCCTGCCAAATAATATTGGCGCTGCTGTGGAAGTTACCGGACAGCCGGATAAAATAAGTGCCTTATTCGGTGAAGGGCCGTCCAGGGTTTTAATATCGATGGGCGGAGAAAACCTAAAAAATCTGAAAGTCGAGGCTGAAAAAGCGGGAGTTCCGCTTACCATACTGGGAAAAACAGGGGGCAATGTTTTGCTGATACGCTCGGGCGATGATATAATATTAAAATTGGAGATTGGCAGTTTGCGGTCCGCGTACGAGGAGGTTTTTTCATGCCTGATGAAGTGATTTCAAACCGTTGCCGGAATTTGCACGAAGCCTGTGGAGTATGCGGCGGCTATGCTGAAGATCAACCACTGGCTTTTTTGACCTGTTTTGCCCTCTATGCTTTGCAACACCGGGGGCAGGAGAGCGCCGGCATCGCTGCCGGGCCGGGTGACGGTCGCAAGATGTTGCTAAAAAGAGGACTGGGACTGGTTTCAGAAGTATTTCCAGTAAGCGCCGACCTGAAAGGTATAGTATGTAAACTGGCGGTAGGTCATGTCCGTTATCCCTACGGAAGCGAAGGTAGCAGCAGTCTCGAGAACACACAGCCTCTTAAACTGCGCTATCGACACGGTGAGCTGGTCATTGCCCACAATGGCCATCTCCTTAATTCAGCCGGCCTGCGTGAAGAACTTGAACGTCAGGGAGCTATATTCCAAACTGATACGGACAGCGAACTTCTTGCTCACATGATAGCCCGGCAGGGAAGCAGCTCTCTGGAGGAATCTCTGGCTGCAGTGATCCCACGTCTCAAGGGAGCCTTTGCCTTTGTAATCAGCGACGGGAACCGGGTCATAGGCCTGCGAGATGGTTTCGGATTCCGTCCTCTCTCAGTCGCTTCCCTTGAAGGAAATGGCTATTTCCTTGCTTCCGAAACATGTGCTTTTGATACTATTGGCGCTTCTTTCATCCGCGATGTAGAACCGGGCGAAATGGTGATCCTTGATGAAAATGGCTTGCATAGCAGGCAGATCATTGAAAATAGCTATCCCAACCTCTGTATTTTTGAATATATCTACTTTGCCCGGCCTGACAGCAATCTATTGGGCAAAAATGTGCACCTGGTGCGCAAGGAACTGGGCAGGAGACTGGCCCGCGAACATCCAGTTGAGGCTGATATTGTTTCTGGAGTGCCCGATTCAAGCATCGCCGCTGCTTCAGGTTTTGCCGAAGAAGCAGGTTTGCCCTACGAAATGGCCCTGGTCAAAAACCGTTATATCGGCCGCACCTTTATCAAGCCTACCCAGAAAATGCGTGAAGAAGGGGTGGACCTGAAGCTGAATGCAGTGAAGAAAATCGTCGAAGGGAAAAGGGTGGTCCTGGTAGATGATTCCATTGTCCGCGGGACAACCAGTATTAAGCTGATCAAAATAATGCGTCGTGCTGGAGCAAAAGAAGTGCACCTGCGGATCAGCTCACCGCCCCTGATCGGTTCCTGTTACTACGGTATTGATACACCCGATCCGCATGAGCTTATTGCCTACCAGCGCGATGTGATGGAAATACCAAAACTGATCGGAGCCGATTCAATTGGCTACCTGAATCTTGAGGAAGTGGTTGCCGCTATTGGACTACCGGCCAGTAATTTTTGCCGGGCCTGTTTTACCGGTGACTATCCACAGAAGGCTTAGAAAGAGAGATATGATTAAAACGATCATATTACCGCGGGCAAAAATCAAAGAGATAAAAACCTGGTAAGAAGAGTAATGTGTGTAGGGGTTATGACCCTGGAAAATTGACCCTAGGAGGGGCAGACGTTCCTGGCAACATGGTTATCCTGGGGGGGAAGACAGGGACCTTTTGAAAAAGCTGAAAAGTCTTTGCCGGCGGATTTAAAAAAGAGCAAATCAGTAAAGGTCAGTAAATAAATAAAGATGCTTGTCTGAAGAAAAGGCTGAACGGTTAATTGACTGCGTTTTAACCCCAGCCAAAGCAGAACAAGCAAAAACGACAGGAGGAAAAAATAATGGAATCAATGCTTTATGCTGTACCGATTTGTGCCCTGGCGGCCCTTGTTTTTGCAATAATTCTCTGGTCCAAACTTCGCCAGGCCGATCCGGGCAGCGATAAAATGAAGGAGATCGCCGGCGCTATTCACGAAGGAGCAATGGCTTTTCTTAAGCGTGAATACACTTACCTGGCGATCTTTGTGGTTGTTCTGACAATTGTCCTGGCCCTGGCCATTGACATCCTCACCGCAGTCAGTTTTGTAGTGGGAGCAGTTTTCTCGGCTACCGCAGGTTATATTGGCATGACCGTGGCCACAAGTGCCAATGTGCGAACTGCCCATGCTGCCCGTTCGGGAATCAATCCTGCCCTGACTATTGCTTTCTCAAGCGGGACGATCATGGGAATGATGGTAGCCGGGCTGGGCCTGTTTGGACTGGGTGTGCTTTACCTGTTAATCCGCGAACCAGCCATTATTAACGGTTATGCCCTTGGAGCGAGCTCAATTGCCCTATTTGCCAGGGTGGGAGGCGGTATCTATACCAAGGCTGCCGATGTGGGCGCTGACCTGGTAGGCAAGGTGGAAGCGGGCATACCGGAAGACGATCCGCGCAACGCCGGTGTAATAGCCGATAATGTGGGTGACAATGTCGGCGATGTTGCTGGAATGGGAGCTGACCTTTTTGAATCGTATGTTGGTTCTATGATCGCCACTATGACTCTGGGTGTAGTCATCTACGGTTTCGGTGGTACACTGCTGCCATTGCTGGTGGCCTCGGTAGGAGTGCTTGCTTCAATTTTTGCTTCCTTTTTCGTGCGGGCTAAAGAAGGGGCCCGACTGGGAGCAGTTCTCGATCGGGGTATATGGATCAGTGCCCTGGTAGTAGTAATAGTATCTTACTTTCTGGTCAGTTACTTTGTCGGTGAAGGAGTTTTCCCTGATTTCGGATCATTTTATGCTGTGGTTGCCGGTTTGCTGGCCGGGGTAATCATCGGCAGGATTACCGAATACTATACTTCAGATCATTTCAAACCGGTGCAAGATATCGCCCGGGCTTCAACTACCGGCCCGGCAACCAATATTATCAGCGGACTGGCCGTGGGGATGAAGAGCACGGTTTACCCTGTGCTTACCATTGTTGCAGCTATCCTGGTATCGTATCATTTTGCCGGTATTTACGGCATCGCCATATCGGCGGTAGGGATGCTTTCCACGGTTGGTATGACTGTCGCTGTTGATGCTTACGGCCCGGTGGCTGATAATGCCGGAGGCATTGCGGAGATGGCGGAGCTGGAAAAAGATGTGCGCAAAATTACCGACCAACTCGACTCTCTGGGCAACACCACAGCGGCCATTGGCAAGGGTTTTGCCATCGGTTCGGCGGCGCTGACAGCCCTGGCTCTATTTACCGCTTATGCCCAGGTTGCCGAGCTGAGCGTAATTAATATCATCAGTGCCAAGGTGATAGCCGGGTTAATGATCGGCGGCATGCTTACATATTTCTTTACTTCACGGACCATGGAAGCGGTGGGCAATGCCGCCTTTTCCCTGATCGAAGAAATCCGCCGCCAGTTCAAGGAAATTCCAGGGCTGATGGAAGGTAAAACTCGTCCGGAATATGCCAGATGCGTAGACATCAGCACCAGCGCGGCCCTCAGGGAAATGGTTATTCCGGGTCTGATGGCCGTGGTCGCACCACTGGCTGTTGGTTTAATCCCATTCCTCGGCCGGGAAGCTCTTGGTGGATTGTTGGCCGGTGCCCTGGTGACAGGTGTGCTGCAGGCTATTAACATGGCTAATGCCGGAGGAGCCTGGGACAATGCCAAGAAATTTATTGAGGCTGGGAACCTGGGAGGAAAGGGAAGTGATGCGCACAAGGCAGCGGTGGTCGGCGATACGGTAGGTGACCCCTTCAAGGATACGGCGGGGCCGTCCCTTAATATTCTGATCAAGCTGATGAGTATAGTGGCTCTTGTTTTTGCGCCGCTGTTTTTCTAGGCGAAATTAAAAGCCCGGCTTAAAGCCGGGCTTTCTTTCAAGATGGGAGTGGTTTGGCATTGGTTGAAGAAATGAATTACCGGCAGGCCGGAGTTAATATCGACGCCGGTGAAGAAGCAGTGGAGAGGATAAAAGGAATGGCCCGCTCCACTTTTCGGCCGGAAGTTCTGCAGGACATTGGTGGTTTCGGCGGGCTCTTTGCTCCCGACATCGGAGCATTGAAAGAACCGGTTCTTGTTTCAGGCTGTGACGGTGTGGGCACCAAGCTGAAAGTAGCTTTCTCTGCTGGACGGCACGATACGGTAGGAATAGACTGTGTAGCAATGTGCGTCAATGATATCCTGGTGCAGGGAGCAGAACCACTGTTCCTGCTCGACTATCTTGCTGTGGGACAGCTGAAACCATCACAGGTTGAGGAGATAGTCAGCGGGGTGGCAGAAGGTTGCCGCCAGGCTGGATGTGCCCTGCTGGGGGGTGAAATGGCCGAGATGCCCGGATTCTACCCACCCGGCGAATATGATCTGGCCGGTTTTGCCGTCGGTATGGTCGACAGGGAAAAAATAATTGACGGAAAAACCATCGCTGCGGGCGATATCTTAATGGGCCTTGTTTCCAGTGGGTTGCACAGCAACGGTTATTCGCTGGCCCGAAAAGTGCTGCTGGAGCAAAATAAACTGAACCTTGAGGAGCAGAATCAAGATCTCGGTAAAACACTGGCTGAAGAGCTGCTGCAGCCGACAATGATCTATGCCCGGCCTGTCCTGGAAGCACTCAAACGCTTCTCAATACGCGGTATGGCTCACATCACAGGAGGAGGTTTGCCCGGAAACCTGTCTCGCATACTGTCTCCCGGATTGAAAGCAGTAATAAAAGAGGGAACCTGGCCAGTCCCGGCAATTTTTAACCTGATTAAAGAACTGGGACCTGTAAAGCGGGAAGAGATGTTCCGCGTTTTCAACATGGGTATCGGTTTTGTCCTGGTAGTATCGGAAAGTGAAGCGCATCCCCTGGAAGAATATTTTAGAAGTCAGGGAGTCGCAGCATTTGTCATCGGAAAAGTCGAAAAAGGAACTGGTAAGTTTGCACTGACAGGATAAAATGGGAAATCCGACTAAAAACAGCGGAGGAGGTATCTAGCCTGGAGCATAGAATATGAAAAAATAACAATTGCCATAAGGAGCTGCTCAATGAAAAATATTGCTGTCCTGGTTTCAGGTGAAGGGACAAACCTCGAAGCAATCCTGGAAGCCGTGGACGAAAAAGAAATTACCGGAAAAGTGGTCATGGTGATCAGTGATCAGGCAAAAGCGCATGCCCTGGAAAGGGCGAAAAATCACGGTGTTAAGGCACAGTTTGTTGATCCCCGGTTCTATGAAAGCCGAAAGGAATACGATCGGGCTTTGGTAAAGCTGCTGAAAAATGAAGCGGTTGATCTGGTAGTCCTGGCCGGATTTATGCGCTTGCTTTCGCCGCTGTTTATCGATGCTTTTCCTTTGCGGATCATGAATATTCATCCATCTCTGTTGCCCTCTTTCAAGGGTCTGGATGGGATTGGGCAGGCCTGCCGGTATGGTGTTAAAGTGACTGGATGTACTGTTCATTTCGTTGAAGAAGGACTTGACAGCGGACCGATTATTCTGCAGGAAGCAGTGCCGGTTATTCAGCGCGATACAGTGGAAACCCTGCATCAGCGTATCCATGCTGCCGAACACAGAATATACGCGACGGCAATAGATCTTTTCTGCCGCGACATGTTGAAAGTAGAAGGAAGAAGGTGCCTCATTATTGACTGAACGAAAAAGAGCAATACTCAGTGTATCGGATAAAAGAAAAATATATGAGCTGGCCCGGGAGCTTTCAGAACTGGGTTATGAAATAGTTTCAACCGGCGGAACAGCGAAAACGATCCGTGAAGGAGGGGTAAAAGTAACTGAAGCTTCAGAAGTAACCGGCTTTCCAGAAATACTCGGCGGGAGAGTCAAAACGTTGCACCCCTATATTCACGGTGGTATCCTGGCCCGTTCAAATCAAGCGAAAGAATTGAAAGAACATGGTATTGTTCCCATCGACCTGGTTGTGGTCAATTTATACCCCTTTATTCAGACAGTGGCCAGGGAAGGAGTGACCCCGGAGGAAGCGATTGAAAATATAGATATAGGCGGCCCTTCTATGATCAGGGCGGCTGCAAAGAACCATGAAAGGGTTGCCGTCCTGGTTAATCCAGACCGTTACGAAGAAACGGTAGCGGAAATTAAGAAAAACGGCTGGATCAGCAAAGAAACAAGAGTTCGCCTGGCCGGAGAAGCTTTTGCCCATACCGCTGAATATGATGCAGCGATTGCTGCATATTTCGAAGGTCTGCAAAATAGGGGAAAACAAGACTATCCAGATAACATGTTACTTTCACTGAGTAAAGTTCAGGATCTGCGATACGGTGAAAATCCGCAGCAGAAAGCGGCATTCTACCAAAGTCATGGTGAAGCAACAGGATTGGCGGCCATGCAAAAGATTCAGGGTAAAGAACTTTCCTTTAACAACTTGAATGATTTGAACGCAGCACGGGAGCTGGTTCTGGAATTCACTAAACCTACTGCAGTGGCTGTTAAACATGCCAATCCATGCGGGGTCGGTTCGGCCGAAACCCTGGTCGAAGCTTATCAGCTGGCGTACGAAGGTGATCCAGTCTCCATTTTCGGCGGAGTACTGGCTTTGAACCGCCCGGTAGACGCTGATACAGCGCGGGAAATGATAAAAATATTTATCGAGGTAATTGCCGCCCCGGCTTTCAGCAAAGAGGCCCTGGAGATTCTGGCGGTAAAAAAAGATATTCGACTGCTGGAAATGGATCTAAAAAATGATCGAGGAGGAGAAGGGGACCTTAAAAAAGTGGCCGGTGGAGTGCTGGTGCAGACAGTTGATCGGGAACCGGTGGATGTTAAAAGGGGTAAGGTCGTTACAAAGCGGACTCCAACTGCGGAAGAGTGGGAGGCTCTTAATTTTGCCCAGACTGTGGTCAAACATGTTCGTTCCAATGCCATTGTCCTGGCCGGAAGGGGGCGCACCTTCGGTATCGGGGCGGGCCAGACCAGCCGTATCGGAGCGTCGAGAATTGCTCTGGAACAGGCCGGCGAAAAGGCAAAAGGGGCTGTTCTCGGTTCAGACGCCTTTTTCCCTTTTCCCGATACGGTGGAGACGGCAGCCGGTGCCGGGGTGACGGCAATTGTTCAGCCCGGTGGATCGCTTAAAGACGCAGATTCCATTGCTCTGTGCGAAAGGCTGGGCCTGGCAATGGTCTTTACAGGGAGGCGCCATTTTAAACATTAAGGGTAGAGGAGAGAATGCTGCATGCGGGTTCTTATTGTCGGTAGCGGCGGACGTGAGCACGCCCTGGCCTGGAAGCTGGCTCAGAGTCCCCTGATTAAAAAAATGTACTGTATGCCCGGGAACCCGGGTATTGCCAATCATGCCGAATGCCTGGATCTGAAAAGTGATGACTGGGAAGCTTTGAAAGAGTGGGCTTTAGACCATAAAATAGATCTGACGGTTGTCGGGCCGGAAGCACCGCTGGTTGATGGACTGGCCGATCGGTTCAGGGATGCCGGTCTGAAAGTATTCGGCCCGGGCAGCAGCGGAGCCATGCTGGAAGGTAGTAAAGTCTGGGCCAAGCGTAAAATGAGAAAGTGGGGCATACCGACCGCCGATTTTGCCGTTTTTTACGATTTTGACGAAGCCCGGTATCATCTATCCCGTTTTTACGGCGGACCGGTAGTGATCAAGGCTGACGGCCTGGCTGCCGGCAAAGGAGTTACTGTAGCAGCCGGGCCGGCAGAAGCTGAACAGGCCCTCTATGACATAATGGTTGAAAAGACCTTTGGTGAAGCAGGCAGCCGTGTGGTTATCGAACAATGCCTGAGTGGTGAAGAGGTATCGGTGCTGGCGATAACCGATGGCCAAAAATATATCCTTTTGCCCTCGGCTCAAGATCACAAGGCGGTGGGAGAAGGTGACAGGGGTCCGAATACCGGCGGCATGGGGGCCTATTCACCGGCTCCGGTTTATACGGACGATGTGGCAGCCCGAATTGAAGAGGAAGTGTTCCAACCTCTGATGCAGGGGCTGGCGGAAGATAAAATTGATTTTCGTGGTGTAATTTATGCCGGGTTGATGATTGACAAAGGCAGGATTAACGTCCTGGAATTTAATGTGCGATTTGGTGATCCGGAAACACAGGCCATTATTCCGCGTATGGAATCGGATCTGCTGCCGCTGCTGATGGCGGCGGCGGAAGGTGACCTGGGAGAGATGAAGGTCCGGTTGCTTGCCGATCCGGCTGTATGCGTCGTTCTGGCCTCCAGGGGATATCCTGCCCACTACGAAACAGGTTATCCCATTTACAGTTTGGCGGAAGCAGAAAAAGAAGGCGAGGGGAACGTGGCTGTCTTCCATGCCGGCACGGTTTTTAAGGACAGGCATTTGTTGACCGCAGGTGGGCGTGTACTTGGCGTTACCGCATGGGATGAAGATCTGACTAAAGCACTGAAGCGTGTCTACGAAGCTGTTGATAAAATAGAATTTGAAGGGTGTTATTTCCGCAGGGATATTGCCTACCGGGCCCTGTAAAGAGGTTCACGGGAGCAAATAATTTCCGTCTACCACTGCCGGAATTATTATAAATAAAAACTCTGCGGTTGGAGTGAGAACAAATGGGAAAAACTGTTATACTGGGCTTTGCCCGAACCCCTTTTGGAAGGTTCCTCGGTTCACTGCGGGAGATGCCGGCGGTTGAGCTGGGAGCAGCAGTAATCAAAGGGGCTCTAGATCGCAGCAGGATTGACGGCAGCAGGGTGGATAACGTGATCATGGGTATGGTTATCCAGGCCGGCGCGGGTCAGATACCGTCGCGTCAGGCGGCTGTCAAAGCCGGGTTGCCACCGGAGGTGCCCTCGGAAACAATTAACAAGGTTTGTGCTTCAGGCCTGCGGGCAGTTAATCTGGGCGATTTAATGATCAGGTGCGGCGAAGCCTCCCTCGTCGTCGCCGGGGGAATGGAAAATATGAGCGCCGTGCCTTATTTCCTGCCCCGGGCAAGGGAAGGGGCGAGGATGGGCGATGCCCCCCTGGTTGATGGGATGATCCATGACGGCCTGTGGTGTCCTTTTCACAATGTGCACATGGGGGTTCACGGATCGGCCGTGCCTGCCGAACACGGCATAACCAGAGCGGCCATGGATCGCTTTGCCCTGCGCAGCCACCAGCGGGCAACGGCGGCCATTGAAGAGGGGAAGCTGGCCGAGGAAATTGTCGAAATGGTTGTTCCGAAGAAAAAGGGTGGTAATTTTATTTTTGCAACAGATGAGCTGCCGCGCAGTGATACCAGCCTGGGAAAACTGGCTTCTCTGCCCCCCGCTTTTGAAAAAGAGGGCCTGATTACCGCGGGAAATGCTCCTCCGATCAGCGACGGCGCAGGAGCACTGGTCCTGGTCTCTTCTAAACTGGCCCGTGAGGATGGGTGGCAGCCACTGGCTGAAATTATTGCCCAGGGGATGGCCTCACTTCCGCCGCGTTATATAGCCACGGTTCCCCTGGTAGCGGCGGGGAAGGCTCTGGCGGCAGCGGGAATGACAGCCGAACAGATGACTCTAATTGAAGTAAATGAAGCCTTCGCTGCAGTGGCTCTTACCTGTATAAAACTGGGCGGATGGAAAGAGGAAAAAGTAAACGTCAATGGGGGAGCAGTAGCCCTGGGGCATCCCATCGGGGCCAGCGGAGCCCGCATTTTGATGACATTAATTGCCGAGCTGCGCCGCCGGGGCGGCGGGTACGGAATGGCTACAATCTGCAGCGGGGCAGCTCAGGGTGAAGCGACGATAATCAGGGTGGATTGAATTTATTTGGATTCGGTTATCCGATCTCATGCATGGAGCAGATCAGTCAGTTAAAATCCAACCGCGACGGGTGAATTAAGGATATGTCTTTGATCCTTTCTAAAGAGCACTGCGAAAAGGCAGCGGAATTCCGTTATTTTGCCGAGAAAAACATCGACTGCGGCGATAATTACCCGCGGGCAAACCTGCACCGGGCGGCGGAAAAAGGATATATGGGCCTGCCCATTCCCCGACAATACGGCGGCCTGGGAGAGGACTTCCTGACCTACATTCTATTTATTGAAGAGGTTTCCAGGGTCTGCGCTTCGACGGGTGTAATCATGGCCGTCCACACTTCAGTAGGCAGCATGCCGTTGCTTTATTTTGGCAGCGAAGAACAGAAAAGGCGCTACCTGGTCAAACTGGCCCGGGGTGAATATATTGGCGCCTTTGCCTTAACCGAGCCGGATGCAGGTTCCGACGCAGCCGCCATTTCGACAGGAGCCAGGCCGGTTCACGGTGGTTATCGTTTAACGGGTAGGAAAATATTTATCACCAGCGGCGGAGAAGCCGATCTTTACACTGTTTTTGCGACAATTGATACTTCTCTGGGGCGAAAGGGAATTACTGCCTTCCTTGTGGAAAAGGGCAGTCCCGGTTTAACGGTTGGTAGAACTGAGAGTAAAATGGGTCTGCACAGAACTCACACAGCTGAACTGCTGATGGAGGATCTTTATGTTCCAGTGTCGAACAGACTAGAAAAAGAAGGAAAGGGCTTTTCTGTAGCTATGTCTCTTCTTGACGGCGGCAGGATCGGTATTGCCGCCCAGGGACTGGGGATCGCCGCGGCGGCTCTCGACTACGGAATATTCTTTTTAAAAAAAAGGGCAGATTGGAAGGAAGGCAACGGCCAGGGTAAAAGATTTGAGTTGGCCAACCTGGCAACACGCCTGGAAGCGGCCCGCCTTTTAACTTACAGGGCGGCGGCAAACAGGGACGCAGGAAAAGGTAAGGCCATGGAGGCATCGATGGCCAAAACGGCGGCTACTGATCTGGCCATGGAAGCGGCGTCATGGTGCATCGAGACATGCAGCTTTGAAGGGATAATCCAGGGAAGCCCGCCGGTGCGGTTTTTTTGTGATGCCAAAGCAACTCAGATTTACGAAGGAACCAATCAGATTCAGCGGATAGTCATAGCCCGGAGCTGCTCGGAAGTAAGGGGCAGCTGAAGAAGCTGATATATAAAAATGATGGAGGTTGGAGAAATGAACTTTACTTTAACCGAAATGCAGGAAATGACCAGGCAGATGGTCCGGGATTTTGCTGAAAAAGAGCTCAAACCGGGGGTGGAGGAAAGAGACGAGAAAGAAATATTTTCCAGGGATTTGTTTGACAAAATGGGACAGCTGGGACTAACCGGGATTCCATGGCCGGAAGAATACGGAGGAGGCGGATGTGATTTCCTGAGCTATATCATCGCGGTGGAAGAGCTGTCGAGGGTGGAAGCTTCTGCCGGGACAACCATGTCGGCACACATCTCGCTGGCCGGATGGCCAGTATATAAATATGGTTCTAAAGAACAGAAGAAAAAATTTCTTGTGCCGATGGCTTTGGGGGAGAAGCTCGGCGCATATGCCCTGACGGAATCGACAGCCGGGACTGATGCTGCCGCTGTTCAAACTACAGCGGTACTCGAAGGCGATAAATATATCCTCAACGGTAACAAGATCTTCACCACCAACGCCGGTGAAGCGGAAATATATATTGTCTTTGCCGCAACGGACAAAGAGAAAAAAGCCAGGGGAATCAGCGGCTTTATCGTGGAAAAGGGGGCACCAGGATTATCCTTCGGTAAAAAGGAAAGGAAAATGGGGCTTCGTTCATCGGTTACCGCCGAAATGATCTTTGAGAACTGCGAGGTACCGAAGGAGAACCTGCTTGGAACCGAGGGAGAAGGATTCAAGATCGCCATGAGCACGCTGGACGGCGGTAGAAACGGCATCGCTGCACAGGCAGTGGGCATCGCTCAGGGGGCATTGGATGAGGCAGTCAGCTATGCCAAAACCAGGGAACAGTTCGGCCGGCCCATTGCCAGTTTTCAGGCCATTTCGTTCATGCTGGCCGATATGGCCACCAAAATTGAAGCTGCCAGGTTGCTGACCTATCAAGCCGCCTACCTGGAGAATGAAGGCATGCCCTACGGAAAAGCTTCAGCCATGGCTAAGCTCTACGCTTCTGAAACGGCAATGGAAGTAACCACCAATGCGGTGCAGATTTTTGGAGGATACGGGTATACAAAAGATTACCCGGTGGAGAGATTTATGCGCGACGCCAAGATCACCCAGATTTATGAGGGAACCAGCGAGGTGCAGCGCCTGGTTATTTCCAGGTATTTACTTTCATGATTCGGTAAAAGGGCAACCGCAGTAGCCGAAATAGAGTATTTCAGGAAAAGAAAAGCTGAAAGATGCAGGCGAAAGGAGTAAAAAAATGACTGAAAAACTACCGGGACTGGTGATGGTCTATACCGGCGATGGTAAGGGAAAAACAACCGCTGCCGTAGGACAGGCCGTCAGGGCCCTCGGCCATGGATATCGTGTTTTTATGATTCATTTTATGAAAGGGCGCGATTACGGTGAGTTTCTGGCAACGGCAAATATGCCGAACCTAACGGTAATAAGAGCGGGTCGGGATACTTTTGTCAATCGAGAAAAACCGGATCCTGTCGACAGAGAGCTGGCCGTTGAAGGATTGGCCAAAGTAAAAAAAGCGATCATGGGCGGCGAATACGATCTGGTAGTGCTTGATGAAATAAACGTCGCTGTGGATTACGGCCTGATTGATGAAAAGGATCTCCTGGAAATGCTGGAGAAGAAGCCTCCAGGTGTAGCGGTTATCTTAACGGGAAGAAACGCCACACCTGAACTGGTTAAAAGAGCCGACATGGTCAGCGAAGTTCTGGCCATAAAACACCACTACGAAAAGGGAGCGGAATGCTGCCGCGGTATAGAATACTGAACGGAGTAGAATCGATAAATGGATCAGCTGGTTAAAGAATTGTTACAGGGAAACAGGCGGGCGGCAGCTCGCCTCATTTCAAATATTGAGAACGATGTCCCCGAAAAACGGGCCCTGCTGCAGGAAGTGTTTCCCCATACCGGGAATGCTTATGTTATCGGTATTACCGGGGCTCCCGGCTCGGGTAAAAGTTCGCTGGTAGACTGCCTGCTGAAAAAGATTCGCCGCGACGGTTTAACGGTTGGCATTATTGCCGTTGATCCCACCAGCCCTTTCAGCGGGGGAGCAATCCTTGGCGACCGGATCAGGATGCAGGATCACGCCCTCGATGAAGGGATATTCATTCGCAGTATGGGCACAAGGGGAAGCCTGGGAGGACTTTCGCGTTCAACGAGAGAAGCAATCCAGGTTCTCGACGCTTTCGGAAAGGATATCATCCTGGTGGAAACTGTGGGGGTGGGCCAGTCGGAAGTGGACATTGTCAAAACAGCTGACACGACGGTCGTGGTTCTCACTCCCGCCGGCGGGGACAGTGTCCAGACTCTTAAGGCGGGAATAATGGAAATAGCCGATATTTTTGTCGTCAATAAGGCAGACCTCAGCGGAGCAGAAAGAACAATTACCGAGATAAATATCATGCTTGATATGAAAAATGAAACACAGTGGCGACCGCCGGTTGTCCGCACGATCTCGGTGCAAAACGAAGGAATGGATGAGCTGTGGCAGGAGCTGCGTAACCACAAACATTTCATGAAAGAAAGCGAAAAACTGCTGGAAGTGCGAAAAGAAAGAGTCAGGCGGGAACTGACCGAACAGGTGGAATACCTGGTCAAAAATAAAATATGGGAGCAGGTCAGGGAAGGGATTGAAATAGAAACCCTGGTGGACAGGATCGTTCACCGCCGCCTGGATCCGTACAGTGCCGCGGCCGAACTGCTCGAGGAGATAGACTTTCTATAGCTATCGGAGCGGGGTGAATAATCCGATGGACGACAAGAAAAAACGGGGCAGTCTCGCTGCCCGGCTAAAAAAGTGGCAGGATAAAAAAAATGTTCTGACGGAACGTAAAAGTTCCTTTGAGACGGTCTCCGGCAGGCCGGTGCAGGACCTCTACACGCTTATCGATATTGAAAACCTGGAATACGAAAAAGAGCTTGGATTTCCCGGTGAATATCCTTATACCCGGGGAGTTCAGGCCAATATGTACCGGGGCCGGCTGTGGACGATGCGCCAGTTCTCCGGTTACGGTGACGCCTTCGATTCAAACCGCCGCTACCGCTATTTACTCGAACAGGGGCAGACCGGTCTAAGTGTAGCCTTCGACATGCCCACAATCATGGGTTTTGATTCAGATCATGAGCGTGCATCAGGTGAGGTGGGACGCTGCGGGGTGGCAGTAGATTCTCTGGCCGATATGGAAGTTCTCTTTGACGGCATTTCCCTGGACAAAGTGACCACTTCAATGACCATTAATGGTCCGGCGGCTGTTATCTGGTGCATGTACCTGGCCAATGCTGAAAAGCAGGGAATCGGTTTTGAGCAGCTCGGCGGAACCATCCAGAACGATATTTTGAAAGAGTATATTGCCCAGAAATCGTGGATTTTCCCACCGGAACCATCAATGCGTCTGATTACCGATATTTTTGCTTTTGCTGAAGACCATGTTCCCAGGTGGAATACCGTTAGTATCAGCGGATACCATATCCGAGAAGCCGGGTCAACCGCCGTCCAGGAGCTGGCTTTTACCCTGGCCGACGGCTTTGCCTATGTTGAAGCCGGTATTAATGCAGGCCTAAACGTGGACCGCTTTGCTCCGCGGCTATCATTCTTTTTTAATTCCCACATCGATTTTTTTGAAGAGATCTGCAAGTACAGGGCGGCGAGGCGGATCTGGGCCCGGCGGATGAAAGAGCAGTACGGAGCCCGGGACCCCCATTCCCTGAAAATGCGCTTTCATACCCAGACTGCGGGCTGCAGTCTTGCAGCCCGGGAACCTGAAAACAATATTATGCGGACCACGATTGAAGCGCTGGCTGCCGTCCTCGGCGGGACCCAGTCGCTTCACACCAATTCGATGGACGAAGTGCTGGCCCTGCCGACTGAGAAATCAGCAAAGATAGCTCTGCGCACCCAGCAGGTGATCGCCCATGAGAGCGGTGTTGCCGACACAATTGATCCGCTGGCTGGTTCCTACTTTATCGAGCGTATGACTGATCAAATGGAGGCAGAAGCGGAAGAATACTTTCGCCGTATTGAAGAGCTTGGCGGAGTACTGTCAGCCATCGATTGCGGATTTTTCCAGCAGGAGATCGCCGACGCCGCCTACCGCTATCAGAAGGCCATTGACAGCGGGGAACGCATTGTCGTCGGGGTGAATCGTTTTACGAGCGGCGAATCGCTTCAGATTGAGCTGCTGAAGATAGATCCGGAGGTGGAAGAGAAACAGTTCAGGCGTCTGCAAAAGTTAAAAGAGACACGAGATAATGAGGCGGTCTCCACCAGGCTGACGGAGTTGAAGAAAACGGCCCGCGGAGGAGACAATTTAATACCGAAAATACTGGATGCGGTCAGGGTTTATGCCACCGAAGGAGAGATCGTGGCCGCACTGAAAGAAATATTTGGCGTATATCGGGAAAAACCGCTTTTTTAGCCGATCATTTTAAAGGAACCGCGTGCTGAGAGTGTTTCAGTAAAGGCATCTTTAACCTGAAATTAAACGGAAGCCGATATTGTTGGCAACAATTAAGCCTGATAAATAATGAGTAAATTTTATTGAGTCTTTTGCAGAGGCGTGGCAGTAAGTGATTGGCAGAAGGATCTTCACTGAACGAAATGTCAGTACCGGTAAAGAAGGAAAGATGGACGAGAGCCGGCGGGAAGCTGATTGGGGGTTGAGCATATATGGACCGGAGAAAAATCAGGGTTCTCGTGGCCAAGCCGGGACTGGATGGCCATGACCGCGGAGCCAGGGTGGTGGCCAGGGCCCTGCGTGACGCCGGTATGGAAATTGTCTACACCGGCCTGCACCAGACTGCGGAACAAATTGCCGAGACAGCCCTTCAGGAAGACGTCGACGTTGTCGGCCTGAGTATTCTTTCCGGGGCTCACCTGACCCTGGTGCCGCGTATTAAAGCCCTTCTCAGGGAAAAAGGATTGGGCGATATTTTGGTGGTAGTAGGGGGGATAATACCGGAAGAAGATGCTGCAGAGCTTCTTAAAAGAGGAGATGCCGATCGGATTTTTATTCCCGGTGATTCCCTTGATTCAATAATAGAATACCTGCGCGGCAGTTTTAGCAGTAATCACACCCTTTAGCGATTTTTGCCTGCCGTTCCCCACAGAAGTCAATAAAGGGGAACAAAAAATACAGGAATTAGTATTGAATGATAAGTAACTTTATAATTGTCAGAATGGTGAGTATCAAAACATCCCGCTGCAGCGGACCTGGGCAGAAACAGAGACTGAATAGCTATTGAGGTTTCCGGAGGTTGAAATGAGCGAAAAAGAATTAAATAAGGCTCGGGAAAGGGCAGCAGAACTGCGCTGCCTGCTGGAAGAGCATAACTATCGTTACCATGTTCTGGACGAACCGGTTATTGCCGATGATGAATTTGACCGGCTGATGAAGGAACTGCAGGAGATCGAAAATAAATATCCGGAACTGCAGGTACCTGATTCGCCTACCCGGCGGGTCGGTGGTAAACCGCTTTCTTCCTTTGATACACTTGAACACAAGGTGCCCATGCTCGGTCTGGACAACGCTTTCAGCGAAGAAGATCTGTGCAATTTTGACAGCCGTGTCCGCCGCCTGACAGGCAAAGAAGAACTGGATTATTTCTGTGAACTGAAGATGGACGGGCTGGCCGTTTCAATGCAGTATGAAGATGGGACTTTCAGCAGGGGGTCAACCCGTGGGGATGGTTATTCAGGTGAAGATATTACTGCCAATCTGCGTACGATCAGGCAGATTCCACTCCACATGTCTGAGCCTTTAAATATTGAAGTACGGGGAGAAGTGTACATTAATCGCCTGGATTTCGAAAAGTTGAACAGGCAGCGTGAAGAGGATGGGTTAATGATCTTTGCCAACCCCCGTAATGCGGCCGCCGGTTCATTGAGACAGCTCGATCCCAGCTTGACAGCAAACCGCCCGTTGAAGCTGTTTGTCTATGGTCTCGGAGAACACGAGCTAAGCCTGAAAACGCAGTCTGAACTGCTGGACTATCTGGAAAAATTGCATTTTCCGGTCAATCCGAACCGGCAAATCTGCCGGGGTCCCGATGCAGTATGGCAGTACTGCCTGCTCTGGTGGGAAAAGAGGAAAGAACTGCCCTATGAAATAGACGGCATAGTAGTCAAAGTAAATGAGCTGGAACTGCAGCAATCCCTTGGCAATACGGCCAGAAGCCCCCGCTGGGCTATAGCTTACAAGTATCCTCCTGAAGAAAAAGCGACTACGGTTATCGATATACAGGTCAAAGTGGGCCGGACGGGAGCAATAACCCCGGTTGCTATCCTTGAACCGATCAATCTAAGCGGCACTACTGTCCAGAGGGCTAGCATGCACAATGAGGATCTTATTGTCGCAAAAGATATCAGGATCGGCGATACTGTGATGGTCCGAAAAGCCGGGGAAATAATACCGGAAATCATAAAAGTAATTAAAGAGAAAAGAAACGGTAAAGAAAAGCAGTTCCAGATGCCGGTATACTGTCCTTCCTGTGGTTCGGAAACTGTCCGCCTGAGTGGAGAAGCAGCCAGGCGATGTCTGAACCCATCCTGTCCGGCTCAGCTGGTGGAGAAACTGGTTCACTTTGCTTCCCGCCGGGCGATGGATATAGATGGTCTGGGGCCAGCACTGGCTGAATTGCTATTTAAAGAAGGGCTGGTTAAGAATGTGGGAGATTTATATTACTTAACATCTTCACAGCTGCAGGAACTGCCAGGGGTGGCAGAAAAATCGGCTGTAAATCTGCTCGAGGCGATCGAAAAAAGCAAGAGCAATCCCCTGCGCCGCCTTCTTTTCGGACTGGGAATTCGTTTTGTCGGAGAGAAAGCATCCCGCTTGCTTGCCGAACATTTTGGTACTCTTGAAAAGCTGAATAAAGCTTCTGCAGAAGAGATAATGGTTGTTGATGAAATTGGACTGAAGATTGCCCAGGCAGTAGTCAGTTTTTTTAAAACAAGGGAAACGGAGCCTGTCATGGAAAAATTGAGAAATGCGGGCGTTAATTTCAGCGAGCCGCAGGGAAAAGAAGGGGAATCCGCACTGGCCGGCAAAACATTTGTTTTCAGCGGCGCGCTCAGTGAATTTACCCGCAGTGAAGCGGCGGAACTTGTTGAAAAAGCAGGAGGAAAAGTAAGCTCTTCAGTAAGTGGAAAGACAGATTACCTGGTCCTCGGTGATGAACCCGGCAGTAAGGTGGAAAAAGCACGCGAACTGGGGATCAAAATTATTGACGAAAAAGAGTTCAAAGCGCTTTTAGCGTAGGCCTGGGGTTATCGATAGGGCCGTAAAAATGTTATGGCGGAGGTAAATGTTTCTTTTCAGAAATGGGAAAAGGTTATTATTTTAATCCTATTACGGGGGTAATGTTAGATGGCTGAAAAGAAGATTTCTTCCCTGGCCGCCGACGAAGAAAACCGGCAGCTGCTTCAGGCCATTATTGATTCGTTGTCAGACGCGGTTTCCGTGGTTGATGAAAATGGTTTTGGCCTGATGGTTAATCGGGCTTATACGAGGATCACGGGAATGAGTGAAGAACAGGTCCTCAGCAAGCCGGCGACCGTTGATATTGCAGAAGGCGAAAGTGTTCATATGCGTGTCCTGCAGACGAGAAGACCGATTAAAGGAGTCCGCATGAAGGTGGGACCCTTTCGTAGAGAAGTAATCGTCAGCTGCGCTCCGCTGATCATTAACGGTCATTTAAAGGGAAGTGTCGGGGTAATCCATGATATTTCCGAGCTGCGCAGGGTAATGGAAGAACTGGAAAGGACACGCCGCCTGGTCAGACGGCTGGAATCACGCTATACTTTCGATGATATCATCGGCGGCAGTGAACTGCTGCGCAGAACAGCGGAGAGGGCCAGACAGGCCGCCGCTACACCGGCCTGCGTCCTCCTGCGCGGAGAATGCGGGACGGGCAAGGAGCTCTTTGCCCATGCTATTCACCACGCAAGCGACAGGGCGGAAAAATCTTTTATCAGGGTAAACTGTGCTTCTCTGACCGATACCCTCCTGGAAAGCGAACTCTTCGGCTATGGTGACGGCGCTTTCACAGGTGCCAAAAAAGGCGGACGGAGGGGCTATTTTGAGGAAGCAAGCAGGGGAACTCTCTTTCTCGATGAAATCGGCGGACTGAGCATCGAAGCGCAGGCCCGCCTGCTGCGGGCGATTCAGGAAGAAGAAATAATCAGGGTGGGCGAGTCGCGTCCGCGGAGGATTGATGTGCGCCTTATCGCTGCTACCAACGCCGATCTGGAAGAGCTTGTCGAAAAAGGTCTCTTCCGCAAGGATCTCTATTACCGCCTGAACGTTTTCCCAATCTTTCTGCCTCCTTTGCGGGATATTAAAAGCGACATTCCCCTTCTGGTCAACCAATTTCTTTCCTATTACACCCAAAAATTTGGCAGGACGGCGGTGGAAACCATTCCGGCAGTCTATCAACGGCTTAAAGAATATGATTGGCCGGGGAATATCCGCGAACTGCAGAATGTCATCGCCAGAGCCCTTATAAACCTGAACAGGGACGAAAATGTTGTTGAAGAACATCATCTGATGATGCCCTTTGTTGAGGCTGCCGGGCCGGGTAAAAATGCAGATCGGCCTCTCGAAGGAACTTTCAGGAATCTGCATGATAAATGGGAGCGGGAAATCCTCTTAAAAGCGCTCTCTGAATGCGAAGGTAATAAGGCCGAAGCGGCCCGCCGGCTAAATATGTCTATCCGCAACCTCTACAACAAGCTCTACCGCCATCAGCTGATTTAGCAGCTTTCTTTCTGACATGGCTCGCACGTTTTGAGAGAACCCAAAAATGCGAAAGCATTCACGGATCGAACTCCTCCTGCATACCACCAGGCGATGAGAACTAAGCGTTTACAACCAAATAAGATGGGCCAAACACTGCCGGCAGTGTTTGGCCCTCTTTCTGCAATTGCCTTTTCTCAACCGACAGCTTAGCATTGCTGGGTCCATATAGCTTCTGCACCGGTTACTTTTTGCAGCAGTGATGTTCTACAAGCCTTAAATAAAAACGTTCAGTAAAAGAGGTTACGTACAACAGCGTTGACAAAAGATAAGGCCCAGGTGAAAGGAAAACATAAAGCCTCCTCTGCATACCACAAAGGCGCATCAAGCTTTGCGGCAAACGAGAGGAGCGCAGGATTTTCAGAAAAGCTGCGGCAGTTGTATGAGCGTGCAATAAGCGAGCGAGTTCTGACGCAGCCTGAAAATCCGAGCACCTTCAATACTTGGAGGTAAAGCCAGCGCCTGGTTGTATGCAGGAGGCGGGCAAGCGATCCGTGAGCGCTGCAGGCAGTGTTTGACGGTATTGTTTATGGCATGAAGATATTGTTAATCAGTAGCTGCGGAAAATAGAAACACGTTGTGGTATGAAAATTGCAAATATTCATTTAAGAGTTAACATATTTCCAGGGAGGGTTGATTATGCCCGGTTATTTAGCCAGGATGGCCGAGGAGAATTTCGAAGAGCTTATTCTAATGCAGGACAAAAGAAGCGGATTGAAGGGGGCAATCTGCATCCACAGCATTGCCCGCGGTCCGGCCCTCGGTGGAACCCGGATGTGGCTTTATTCCTCGGAGGAGGAAGCGGTTAACGA
>JAGYMW010000040.1 GCA_018400435.1 Bacillota bacterium
GCTACTGCTTTTTTGTTGGTCATGTGATGCTCTTTTCTCCTTCTTTGTTTCAGGGTTAGTTAGGATCTACCAGTTTTTTCTGCAAAGCATAAATAGCCAGCTGAGACCGATCCCGCGGGCTCAATTTTTCAAGAAGATAGGCAATAAGAGTCTTAACTATCCGCCCGCTGATAAACTGCCTGTCGGCTATTCCCCTGTTACCCTTGCCCCGGGTAATAAAGTACAGCATTTCCATTTCCCCGGGGCTGATCTTTTCGCCGTCGTTGATGTCTTTTCCTTTTCCTACTTCTCGCATCATCCTGTTCTCCGCCATCCGGCGCCAAAATAATTTTAATTAGTGATAAAATAATCCAATCTATGGTAAAATTAAAAGAAGAGTGCCAGAACTATAGCCCCGCTAATGGCAGAGGAGACATTGCTATGGAAAAACTTTTTTATCCCGAATCTATCGCCATAATTGGGTTGTCCGGCAAACCGACCAATATCCCCCGCCTGACCCTGGAAAATCTGCTCCGCTGGGGTTACCGAGGGCGTATTTTCGGTGTAAACGCCAGGAGTGAAGATATCCATGTCGACGGGATTAAAATGTACAAGAACATTGAAGATCTTCCCGAAATACCCGAACTGACCTACTGCATGATTCCGGCGCGGCTAATTCCGGAGATGATGGAACGTTGCGGCAAATTTGGCATCAAGCGTATGGCCATCCCTTCCGGCGGTTTTTCAGAATTTAATGAAGAAGGACGCCGGCTTTCCGCCAGCCTGCTTGCTATCGCCCGGGAATACGGGATCCGTTTCGTCGGGCCAAACGGAGTAACCATAGCCAACACTGACAACGGCCTCTGCCTTCCATTTGTTGCTCTCTACAAGGCACCAAGGGGAGAAATGTCAATAATTTCCCAAAGCGGCGGGGTCGCCCTGACCATGCTCAACTATCTCTTCGATGAAAAAATAGGGCTGGCCAAGTTCGCCAGCATCGGTAACAAGCTCGACCTGGACGAAGTCGATTTCCTTGAATATTTCGGCCAGGACCCGCAGACAAAGATCATCTGCATGTACCTGGAAAGTATTTCCCGCGGCCGGAAACTGCTCGAAACGGCTAAAAAAATTGACAAACCAATTATTGTCTACAAAGCCAACACCACCAGGGCAGGCAAAAACGCAGCCATGAGCCACACCGCCGCCCTGAGCAGCAATGAAGCTGTTCTCGATTCTGCCTTTACCGAATGCGGAATCATCAGGATCAATAATTTTCTTGATTTTATTGAGGTAACCAAAGCTTTTCAATTACCCCCCATGAAAGGACGGCGCATAATGGTCATGAGTCCTGCCGGCGGCTTTGCCGTGCAGGGTGCCGATCTCTGTGAAAAAGCCGGCTTCAAGTTTGCCGATATGGGCAAAGAATTTTACGAAAGCCTCAAGCAATTCAGCAATGCCGGGGTAATTAACTTTTCCAACCCGCTGGACATGGGTGACATATACGACCCCCAGCTTACCGCGCATGTCCTCTATTCGGTAATGCATTCCGACCGGGTTGACGGAGCGCTTTACATCAGCCAGCGGCCTCAGATGCCGCCGGGAGAAAATATCTTTCACAAAATGTTTCTGACCGACCTCTCCAAAGAAACCTGGGGATCTATTCTCTCTTCCGGCAAACCGCTCGGTATCTGCCTTTTCGGGCCGACGAGCATGATTCAGCAGACCAAGCAGTACGTTGAATTTCCTGTATTCAACAGCCCCGAGGAAATGATCAACGCCCTGGTTCTGCAAATGAATTTTTACCGAAAAAGAGAACAGCTAAAAAAACAGGAAATAAACACTCCGCCAGCGGGGATCAACAGAGATAAAGCCGGGAAATGGTTGCAAAACAAAAAAGGCAATTTCGGTGAGGAAACTCTGGAACTGCTGGCTGCATACGGCATTCCGGTAACTCCTTCAAAAACGGCCACCAATGAGAAAGAAGCTGTCGAACAAGCCCGGGCAATGGGATTCCCGATAGCAATGAAAGTCATCTCTCCCGACGCCATTCACAAATCTGAAACAGGAGGTGTCCTCCTGGATCTGAAAAACGAAGAAGAGATAGTGAAAGGATTTGCCATCATCCGCAACAACCTGAGGGAATACAACGCCTCAGCCCGTTTTGACGGAGTAAGAATTCAGCCACTGGCCGCCGAAGGCTACGACATGTTTGTAGGAGGAAAAGAAGATCCCTCCTTCGGCCCAGTCATCTTCTTCGGGCTTGGAGGGATCTATGTTGAAGTATTTAAGGATATCGCCAGTGTGATCTGCCCTGCCAAAAAGGAAATCATCGCTGAAAAACTTCAGAACCTGCTTTCAGTAAAGATCCTGACAGGCTGGCGGGGGAAAGAAACCGGTGATATTGATTCATTCATCGATTTAACCTTCAAAATTTCACAACTGCTGGCCGATTTCCCATCCATCAAAGAGCTCGACATTAACCCGGTCAGGGTATTCCCCACCGGCCGTGGAGCAATTGCTCTCGATGCCCGGATGCACCTTGCCTGAAAAAAGCTTCTTGATTAAAACCTCCTTTTCCTGATCAAGCCTGAGCAGGGAATTATTTCGATTCCCTTTTCTTCGAGTCCATCAAGAAGCAGGTTCATCCCCAGTGAATCACTGGCAATGTGACCAGCTATAATAACATTGATATGATTCTTTTCTGCCTGCTCGCGGTGTTTTTCAGTCATGTGCATGCCCACTATGGTCCCCACACCGGCCTGGGATAGTTTAGCATAAGCCTCCTCCGCACCGCTTGTTCCACCGGTCATATCGACGAGCACTTTGCCCGCCCGACGCTCCCTGCTACCCAAAATTATTTCCGGACCAGCGCTCTGTGTAGCCCCCTCTTCATATTCCGGAATTCCTTTTAAAAGGTTAATAACATCCCGCAGAGTTCCCGGCTTTTCGCGGTCGAAGATGTCCTGCAGGTATGAAGCCACCTGGTTATCGGCAACCGTATGAGAACACATCAGGGCCATGCCAAGAAGCTTCGCCGCATCAACTGCCCGGTTATGGTTTATGGGCATTAATCCACGTTTTACTTCGCTGATGCGGGAAGAAAGGATTGATTCGGCTACATTGATGGGCACACCGAAATGTGCCAGAATGTCTTCCTGAAGGTGCATCACATAATGGAGATCAGCGAGCGCTTTCCCTTCCGGATGATGGGCCAAAATCAGATCTATTTTCTTGCCCTTCTCAGTAATTCGGTCTGCCAGTAATACCTCTCCCACTTCCATATCGATGCCGACCATCATTCTCCTGACTTCTTTATCCGGATCCCCACAGAGAATGCGTGTATCACTGTAAGGATTCTTTAGCCTTTCTAAATCGTATTCTTTTTTGTCATCTTCGTTCATTGCCTCGTAATTTTTCTTTTCCCTGGCCAGTGCTTCGGTCACCCCTTCTGGTTTGCGGGGGTCTTTTTCAATACCTTTTTCTACGAAGTAATCATAAATTTCCTTGATCTTCATCACTGCCGGTTCCCCTCCTGTTTTATAAATATATTTTCAAGCCGGTGCGTAACTTATGAAATCGTTCACCCAGTTGGCCAAACATTTGAGCTTCAGCAGCAAATCCCGTGCAATGACCGGTATAAATCTGGGCGGTCTCAAGATCTGAAAGCGCATTGGTCGTTTGGACAATTCGTTCTTTGTCAGCTTCAATAAGGTGAAACCCTCCGATTACAGCATGCACACGGTTGATTCCGGTCAACCGGACAGCGGCATTAATTATGCTGATGATGCCGGCGTGAGAACATCCGCTAACAACGACCAACCCCTGCCTGAGAATCAGGATCAGTGATACATCGTCAATCATTGAATCGTAAACAATTTGACCATTCTCGATAGTCCTTGAATCATAAGTAAGGGCAGACTCGAAATCGACTTTTTCTTTGATCTCGCCGGTGGTTAAAACACCGGCCATCAGCGGGAAAGGTTCAGCAGTAAGGAAAAGTTCCCCCCCGGCCTTTTCGACAGCATCCCGACTGTCGCCTGGTTTCATGCCGACCGAACGAAGAGCCGGTTCAAGGCTAAAATTGGGACGAAAGAGATCCGGATGGGCCAGGACAGGCAGTGGCTTTTTAGGGCATTCCTCGAGAATGCCGATCAATCCACCTGTATGATCATAATGACAGTGCGAAAGGATCACATAATCAATTCCATCGGGATCTTTACCAAGCAATTTCATGTTATTGAGAACGGTTTCCGCAGACTGGCCCGTATCAAAAAGGATCGTTTTCCTCCCCGCCTCGTTGCTTACCTCAAGATAAAAGGAAACCCCGTGCTGGGCAAGAAGACCGCTGTCATAGCCAGCATAATCTTCCACCAGGACGGTTAATTCCAGCTTATCCAGTACGCCGTAATCGGTGTTCATATCTACATCTCCTTAAAAAATTTGCAATCTACAACTGTTCCCTGCACAAACCTGCCTCCCGCTTTCGGAACAGAACAACAGGAATAGCTTATTATTTCAATACAGGAAGCAGTTATCCTGCTCTTTTATTTATTTTAAGACACCAGAACTTAGCTGCTTTTAATTTCGCTTTATGGCTGTAAAAATTGCATTGATGAAACCTTTTATTTAACATATTATAAACAGGGGTGTTTAAAAATGAAGTACGGTGATAATTTCCAACAGTTAAGCAAATATAGGAGGGATACATTGCGGAGCAGAGCTCTTGACTGGTCACGGAAGCCGGATCTCTATAAAAAATATCCCGCTGGTCTGGAAAGATTTACACTTGAAGAACCGGAACGGTCAGAAGGCCTTCCCCTTTATTCCGCCATCAGCCTGCGTCGATCGGTCAGAGATTTTAAAAACAGAGCAGTAAGTGAGAGCAAACTTTCCCAGGTCCTCTGGGCTTCACAGGGGATTACCTCACAAAGCGTCTCCCATCAATTCAGGGCCGCTCCATCAGCAGGAGCCCTTTACCCCGTTGAAACTTACTGCCTGATCAGCAGAGTTGATAATTTGATGTCTGGTATATATCATTATCAGATCACCGATCACAAGCTGACCCTACTACGGGAAGGCCGCTTCGGACAGACCCTGGCCGGAGCGGCGCTTAGCCAGAGCCTGCTAGCCGAAGCTTCATTTGTCATTATCTGGAGTGCCATAGTGGAAAGGGCCCGCTGGAAGTATGAACAGCGCGTCTACCGCTATATTTATCTTGATGCCGGTCACATCGCCCAGAACGCGGCTCTGGCTGCAGTCTCATGCGGCCTCAGCTCATGCCCTATCGGGGCATTCTTCGACGACGAGGTCAATAAAATTATTGGTATTGACGGTGAAAAAGAAACAGTCATCTATATGATAGCAATTGGCGAACCAGAATAGCCGAATGATGACCGTCCGTTGGGCACAATCAGGTAAAAGGCTAACCCTTAATGGGTCAACCGACCTCCCACAGCAAGGCACGGGAACAATTCCCGTGCCTTATCACTAGAGGAATCTTCATCAAGATTTTTAGTAGTAAACAGTCGAACCGATCAGGAGCTTAACATCGCCCGGCTCAATTGTCATTTCATCATCTTCCGCCCCGGGGATTACTACACGCCAGCGGTTAGTTCCACTCTGCCGTAGAGCTTTATTGCCCATTACGCGTACTTCATCAATATCTCCCAGATCATAACTGTTGGGCAGCTCAGCTTCATCGATGAAAATATCAATTACCCAGTATCCGGATATGTTTTCCCAAATGATCGTAGTATCATTCGTTATAAGCCAGCCCGGATAATTCAGGGGCTGCGGGGAACGCAGGGCAATCTGGTTCAAATCGTTAAGATACATTTCGAAGTCAGGATCAGGGCGGGACGTTTCATAAGGGGATGTGTTCGGATTATCAAGGATATGCTGTACTGCTTCATTGTAAGAAAGACCGTTGTTTATTGCTTCACTGTAATAAATTACAACCCCGTTTTCAGTTTCGATCCATACGTCGCGGTAGTTGGCCAGGGCGTTCTGGACGTTCATCTGCGCTGCTTCATAAAGTTTGGGACGTGGAAACGGCTGCGTACTGGCCAGCTCGAGGGCTTCCTGATAATCAATCATGATCACTTCACCGTCGGATCTTTCATAGTAAATGAATTGAATGGGCGAATCCGCCGCAAAACCAGGAGAAGCAAACATAAGAACGATCATCAGCGCAAAAACAAACAGACATACAGATCTTTTAAACATCTCCATAATTTTTTTCTCCCTTCTTAATTCTTTTTTCTCTTTCTAATATTCGCTCCGGGCAACACCCCTTTCATTACGGCCCCAATTCACCGGTTTTCTCTCATCACCGCGAGAGGAATTGCTGTAAAATGCAACAGCTTAAGCCTGTGTCAATCTGCTCACAATCTGCTGACGATAAACTCTTCTTGCTGCACAACCTCAGTATTACCTTCAGCAGTTACAGTAACGACCACCCTGTCTTCTTCGTTATAGAGATCTGTAATCAATTCCCATCGTTTCTGTTCCTCACTGTATGAAAGCGATTCACCGTCAGCCGTAACCGATTTTACATTAAGGGAATCATGAACATAGATACGCACATAGGTCAGCTCAAAAAAGTCAATTACAACTACCGAACGATCCATGTCTATTAGATCGATTCCTCCCTGTTCAAGTGAAGATTTTTCTTTTAGGACATGGACTCCGGCCAAAACAGCAAATACTAACAGTACCATACCGATTAACGAGTATATCACCGATTTTCGAAAATCAGTCCGCCTGTTTTTCTTTTTTCTGGTGCCTGTGCTAACCATATTTATATTCATAAGCAAATTCAATGATTATTAAAGTATTTAATTATATCAATTTTCAGTAATTACTGTCAACAGCATTTTTGATATTATTGACACACCATTTTGATATTATAATCACCTTTTGTTAAAAGCCTACCGTAAAAGGTCTAAAATAGTTTTGCGGTCTGTTCATCCCTGGCATCAAATCCTTAATATGCTTTATTATAAAAGTAAGTGAAGATTAAAAAATACTGTGCATGAGAAATTTTATACAGGACAGTCTGCCAAAATTGAGATTGCTGCGCCAGTCACTGCCCAGGAAGTCTTCCCACCACTGACCCGATTGGTCACCTGACCCTCCCTGACCGTTGGAATCATCACCTTCATCAGGAGGGTTTTCGTCATTACCTCCTTCATCAGGAGGGGTACCCTGCCCTTCATCTTCATTCTGAGGATCTTCTTCGGGGTCGGACTCTCCCTCATCCGGTCCCTCCGATTCTTTATCCTCTTCTTCCGCATCTTCTTCCAGCTCATCCAGGTCCGGTTCCGGAAGAATATGCAGATCACAGGGCAGGCGGGGTGCATATTTTTCCATAAAATAATCATAAGTAGTAGTTCCGGCAGCCCGGCAGAATTCAGTGGCTCTCATTCCGGAAACTGTACACACTTCCATGCTCACTATTCCCGAAGGACGGAGAAATTCCCTGATCTCCAGGTCCCGGAACGCTTCCAGAAACACTTCCCGCAGGAATGCAGTTGAATACCGCCAGCCCTGCTGGATACTACCCATTTTCGGTTCATCATAGCCCATCCAAAAGGTGGCTACCAGGTTGGGCGTATAGGCGGCCAGATAGACGTCTTTCCAGTTTTCCGTCGTCCCGGTTTTCGCCGCCACCGGCCGATCGATCTGCAGGGCCCTCCCGAGATATTTGTTAACAAAATCCTGCAAAATATCGTTAACCAGGAATGTGGCCTGGGGACTAAGCACCTGGCGGGGATTGATTCGATATTCGTAAATGACAACACCGTTGCGATCTTCAATTTTTTCCACTGTATGCAGGTCCACTCTGACTCCCTCATTGGCCAGCACACTGTAAGCCTGGGCCATGTCAACAGCGCTGACCCCGTAGGTAAATCCACCCAGGGTCAAGGCCAGGTTATCAATTTCAGAAGGATCAATGGTACTGATACCCATTTTTTCAGCATAATCAACACCTATCCTCGTACCAAGCCTCTGAAATGTGCGAACCGCCGGGACATTATAAGAATAATAGAGAGCTATACGGGCAGGTATGGGGCCGCGGAAACGGTTGTCAAAATTTTTCGGTTTCCATCCCTGCGGTCCTGTAAAAGGCGAATCATCGATTACTGCCCCCGCTCCAGCCAGAACACCTTCTTCGAAAGCCGGGGCATAGGTAATGATAGGCTTAATGCACGATCCGGGCTGGCGCAGGGTAGAGAAGCGGAGAATTTCATCAACATGGCGGCGGTATTCCCGTCCTCCACCCAGTGCCTTAAGCTCCCCGGTGGTTGGATCGGCCAGCACGATCGCCGCCTGCGGCTGGGGAATGCCCTTTTCCTCGTCAATGAGCTCTTCCAGCTGAGCCCGGCTCAGGTCCTGGCCGGGCGGTAGCTCGGCTATCACTTCCCTTGCTGCAGGCATATCAACATAGATGGTAGCCGGATAAAGATCTTCCCGGGCCAGGACCTCTTCCACATGGTTCTGCAGGTGTGGGTCCAGGGTGGTGTGAATGCGCAGGCCACCGGTGTAGATAGCCCGGTAGGCCGCCTCTTTTGAACCGATGGAAGGGATCTCGCTCAGGATCTTGATCAGTTCATCATGAATCACGTAGTCGACAAAATGGGGGTAGGGATACTCGGGGTTGCGCGGCTCGGCATAATACGATGGCCCCTGCAGAGCCTGCCGGTATTCAGCTTCACTTATATATTCTAACCGCAACATGTTTTCCAGGATAAAACCCATCCGCTCCATAGCCGCTTCGCGGCTGTCAAAGGGGTTATAATAATTGGGAGAACGCATTGCTCCGGCCAGCATCGCCCCTTCTGCCAGGGTCAATTCGCCGACGCTCTTGCCAAAATAAGTCTGGGCAGCCGTTTCCACACCGTAAGCCCCGTTGCCGAAGTACATCCGGTTGAGGTAGAGTTCCAGGATCTCTTCCTTGCCATAACGGCGCTCCATCTGGATGGCCAGCCAGATTTCCTGAATCTTGCGCTTGTAGCTGGTTTCCGTGCTTAAAAAAGCGTGCTGAGTCACCTCCTGGGTAATTGTTGTGGCTCCCTGCACAATGTCTCCAGCCCTGAGGTTGGCATAGGCCGCCCGCAGGCTGCCGATGATGTCAAAACCGAAATGTTCCATGAAACGCTCGTCTTCTATGGCAATAAATGCTTCCTGGACATGGGCCGGGATTTCTTCCAGACTGACCACAATCCGGTTCTGTTCCTCATGCAGGCGGGTGATCTCAGCCCCGTTGCTGTCATAGAGATATGAGGTCTCCACTGTCGCCAGTTTGCTCACGTCAAAGGGCGGCGCTTCGTTGATATAGTTGTAGACCACTGCCGCGGCTGCTCCTCCGCCGATGATCAGAAGCAGGAAAACAACAGTAAAAATAATTTTTATTATCACTCCGAACAGCGATCTTTTACGGCGCCTTACGGCCGCCGGTTTTTTATCCCTGTAGTCCAAAGGCACTTTTTTTTCAGCCAACGGCTACCATACCTCCCGACATTTTTCAATAAAAAACTCCAGCTTTTCTTCTCCAGCAGCCTGCACTGCGCTCACCGGAAGGGGTTGGAAAAAATGTTCCGGCACGTAATAACTTTGTTTAATTATAACACAGCTTGAAATTCCATTACGCAACTCCCCCACATTACTGGATGAAAAAATGCCGTCACTTAAAAGGTATAGAACCGGTAGGAAAAACCTAAACCAAGTTTCCCCATTAACAACTCATTTATCTTTCTGCACGCCAGGTGGTATCGATAAACCAGCTTTAAAATAATCAGCAATCTTGTTATTGTATTCTCACCCGTTATAACAACCATCCAGACTGAAAAGTTCCCACCATAATTCCATGGGCCCGGGATAAACAGCGTAAAAGCTGATGGAACGGACAGAAGTCCCATCCTGCTGCAGTTACACCGGCTATCCAAAATAACCGGTTTTGATTTGCAATGAAAACGAAAGATCGCAAGAACAATCATCTCTTGCTTTAAGCATTGCCATGACATCTCCCGATTATTGCTCCAATATTTGATACTTTCGCATTACTGATCAAAGAGCTATAATTAAGGAGAGTTATCCCCAGGCTGCCGCTGAGCAGAACAGTCTTCCTGATGGTAGAGACGGGTAATTAAATAAAATGAGGGAGGATTACCGCGAATGCCTTACACTTATGGGTCGGAAGAATGGGAAAAAACCTATCAAGAAATGGTAGAAGAACGGCTTGTTAAAGTAGGTAAACCCTACGTTATGGGCTCACCGGAATGGGTAGCTACCTTTGAAAAACTGATCCAGGAAGATGAACACTACAAAGAAGTAGCCAAAACATGGGAAGGAACGGTTGTTATCCACATCCTGGCCAAACCATCAGCTGGTCTGTCGAAAGATCTTTACCTGCTCATGAACCTCTGGCACGGCGACTGCCGTTCCGTAAGGCTCGTGCCAAAAAATACCGGAGAGAATGCCGACTTTATCCTGACCGGTGACCTGGAGCGCTGGCAGGCGGTGATGAAAAAAGAACTTGATGTAGTCAAAGCAATGATGCAGGGAAAGATCAAGCTGAAAGGTTCCCTGCCGAAAATTGTCCGCTACGTGAAAGCTTCAATTCGGTTAGTGGATCTGGCGGCGCAGATCGAAACTCTTTTCCATACTGAAATGAGTGAAGAAGAACTTGCGTCTTACAACAAAACACTCGAAGAGCTCCGTTCCCAATTCGGATTCTAATCACTGTAACTGAAAGGAGGAATCATCTTGCACTACGATAATGACCTCTCTTTTGAATACAACAACCCGACCAGGATCATATACGGTGAAAATTCGGTGACAGAAATCGGCCTGGTTGTCGATGGGCTCAAATGTGCAAAAGCTCTCATCGTTACCGATGAGGTTATCGCTAAAGTAGGACTGACCGATAAAGTAAAAGATGCACTCGGCAGCCGTTATGCCGGCACTTATGATCGGTGTACCCAGGATTCAGGTTTTCACCTCGTCGATGAAGGAGCAAAATTTGCCCGCGAGAAAGGGGCCGATTGCCTGGTCAGCGTCGGAGGAGGAAGTGTCATCGATACAGGCAAGGGAATGGCTATTGTAATGAAAGAAGGCGGCAAGCTGGCGGATTATGCCGGCATCCAAATGCTGTCCCGCCCCCAGACACCTCACGTTGTCGTGCCCACCACTGCCGGGACTGGCAGTGAAGTCACCTGGGCGGCGGTGATCAAAGACCATCAGCGCAATGTCAAGGAGCTGTTCGCCGATTACCATATCATTCCCAACCGGGCCATCCTCGATCCTGTGATGACAGCCGGGCTTCCACCCCTGCTGACCGCCGGAACGGGTATGGACGCTTTCACTCATGCCGTGGAAGCCATACACGCCCTGCAAAGCGAGCCAATTGCCGACGCCATGGCCCTGCATGCAGTAAGGTTAATAGTCAATAATCTGCCCCGCTGTGTCAGCGACGGTAGCGACCTTGTCGCCCGGGGCCACCAGCTGCTGGCTGCCACGATGGCCGGTATCGCTTTCAGCAATGCCCAGGTCGGCCTGGGACATGCCATGGCTCATTCCATCGGCGCCCTGTTTGGTGTACCACACGGGCTGGCCAACAGTATTCTTCTCCCCCATGTTATGCTTTTCAACTTGGAATCATGTGCTCCGCGTTATGCCCTGGTTGCAGAAGCCATGGGTCTAAATGTCCGGGGGCTGCCGGCTGTCGAAGCAGGAAAGGCTGCTGTCGAAGCAATGTGGGAACTGACCAAAAGAATCGGTTTGCCGCAAAAATTGCGCGAAGCAGGCGTCCCCGAAGAGGGTTTACCAGAAGCGGCCGATCTGTCCCTGTCCGACGGATCCATAATTTACAACCCCCGTCCGGTCAGTGAAGCAGAAGAGGTGCTAGCGGTATTTAGAGCGGCCTGGTAAATCGATTCTGGCGGGATAACTACCATGCCGGGCACACCCAAAAAGCTCCCGTCTGCCAGGACGGGAGCTTTTTTACAATAAAGGAACTTAAATAAAACCGATCGAAAAACTGCTGAGGGACTCTGCCCCCATTTCCTCCATCAGTTCATTTAGGATCATAATAGGGATTTTTCATCTTTTCCCCACAGTAACAGCACTCAATATACTCTTTGTCACGTTTGGGGCAGGAGCTGTAAAATTTTCGGCGGCATTGTGGACATTCCCACTCAAACAATTAAATCATTCCTTTACCTTTATTGAGGAGTATGTCTATTCATGTTTGCCAGTTGCTCCCTGGAGGTTTGCCATTAATTATTTTTTTTACTAACAGTTTTTATACTTCTTCAATGTGCTGCTTTGATTAATTACTGTCTGCTAGCGGCCTTTCCATTGCGGTTCTCTTTTTTCCAAAAATGCAGAAATTCCTTCCCTAAAATCCTCGGTCTGGAGAAGAAATCCAAGAGCTTCCTGTTCAAGCTTTAACCCCGTCTGCAAATCATAATCCATGCCCCTGTTGATTACTTCTTTGACTCTTTTAAGACCCAGCGGCGGTTTGCCGACCAGGGTGAGGGCAAAATCGGTGACGGTGAAATCAAGATCTTCCCTGCTGACCACTACATCGGCAAGGCCGAGCCTGCCCGCTTCTTCGCCGCTGACGGTTTCCCCGCTAAGAATCATTTTTTTGGCCCGGGATATTCCGATTCGGCGGGGCAAGCGCTGGGTTCCGCCCCAGCCGGGCAACAATCCCCGTTTTATTTCCGGCAGCCCCATCTCAGAGCTGTCTGCTGCAAAAATGAAATCACAGGCCAGCGCCAGTTCACAACCGCCACCCAGGGCAAGACCGTTGATCATGGCAATGACAGGGTTTTTATGAGCAGCAACCGTCTCTACAAACGGTTCGACCAGCGCAGTTTCCGCAAGGTCCCAGCCCGCTGAAAAGCAATGTTTGATTTCCTGCCTTCCCTCCTTCTCCCGTATACGCGGGCTGCCGGTAATAATTAAAACCCTGACTTCTTCATCATCAGCAATATTCACCAGGGCTTCATTAATTTCACGGCCCATAACACTGTTTATGGCATTCAAGCGATCCGGGCGATTGAGCGTTATTCTGGCTACATGATTCTTTTTCCCGACAATAATAGCTTGATAGGCCATAATTGCACCTCTCAGGATTATTTTAATATTTATTTAGTTCTATATATTGCATATGATTCCTGCCTGTTTTGAATGGATACTACATAAATTCCTTTTGCAAAAGAACCATCATAGATGGTGAGAACTGTCTGTCGACAAGAGGTGAGCCTTCAAGGGCTTTAAACTGTGATTCGAAAGTGGGACGGGGCTTTTCATAAAAGATCCCCAGAGCAATTCGGTCACCCCATTGATCGGCCAGTTCCATCGCTTTATGGAGATCCTGCCGGTCCCCTGTTTCCGGAAAATATACTCTTTTTCTATACCAACCATAAGTGTTTATTTTGTTGAAAGAAACGCAGGGTTGGAGAACATCAACCAGGGCGTAACCCGGAAATTGAATCGCTTCTTTCATTGTATCTTTTAAATGCTCTTTCTCTCCGCTAAAACAGCGGGCCACAAAGCCGGCCCCCAGCACGAGAGCAAGGAGAAGCGGATTTAAAGGTGTCAGGCGGACCCCGTCAATCTGAACACCCGTTTTCATGCCCCGATCGCTGGTTGGGCTAGCCTGGCCCTTGGTCAGGCCGTAGATCTGGTTATTGTGAACAAAGTGAGCTATGTTCGGATTTCGGCGGATATTATGCAACAGGTGGTTGCCTCCCTCCCCATAGCTGTCACCATCACCGGATTCAACAATAACCTTTAAATTGGTATTGGCCACCCGCGCTCCCACCGCCGGTGGCAGGGCCCGGCCGTGCAGACCGTTAAACCCATTTACATTCAGGTAATGGGGCACTTTGGCCGCCTGTCCAATTCCCGAGCAGATCAGTACTTCATGCGGGGCCAGATCAAGTTCAGCCAGGGCATCTGCCAGTGCTTCACGGATGGCAAAATTGCCACATCCGGGGCACCAGGCAGTTTCACCAATTAGATAATCTTCAGCTTCGGCCATCTTTTTCCACCTCCTCGACAATTTCATGGGGCATGAACGGTCTTCCGTCGTACTTTAAGATTAACCTGCCTGCTGTATGACCGGTTTCCTGTCGAATCAGAGCGGCCAGCTGGCCGCCGGCATTATTCTCCACACAGTATGCTTTCTGAACCGCTGGCAATAGCTCCTTCAACCGTTTTTGGGGTAGCGGCCAAATATCGCTGAAATGGAGCATAGCCGTTTTGGGACCGGCTGCAGATAAGGCATCAACCGCCTCACGAAGCACTCCATAAGTAGAACCCCAGCCAATAAGCAGCCTTTCAGGCCTGGCATCGCCATAGAGATCAGGCTCGTCCATTTCGTCGGCCAGGGTGGCCAGTTTACGCATCCGCTTATCGGCCATCTTGATCCTGGTTGATGAATCTTCTATTATATTGCCTTTTTCATCGTGCTCATCGCTGTCTGCCAGGAATACTTCGCCGGGGTAGCGCCCCGGAACAATGCGCGGCGAAATGCCGCTTTCTGTAAACCGATAGCGCAGGTAGGGCCTGGCAAACTGGTTCTCACCGGCTAAAGCCCTGTTGTAACCGAGGCGAGAAAAATCAAAGGGTTCTACTGAACGGTGGGTATCGGCAAAATTTTGATCGGAGAGAAAAATCACCGGTGTCTGATATTTGTCCGCCAGTTCAAAAGCTTTATTCAATCGGTAGAAAGCATCTTCATGCGAGGTGGCGCTGAGCACCACCCGGGGGAACTCGCCATGGCCGGCATGAATGACAAATCCCAGATCACCCTGTTCGGTCCGGGTCGGCAAACCGGTAGCCGGGCCAGGACGCATGGCCACTATGATCACCAAGGGCGTTTCGGTCATTCCGGCCAGGGAAAGACCTTCAACCATCAGGGCAAAACCACCCCCCGATGTAGCTGTCAGGGCCCTTACTCCGGCATACGAAGCGCCGAGAACCATGTTAATGGCGGCGATTTCATCTTCAGCCTGCTCGACCACTACATCCTGTTCCGAGCTTTTGGCCGCCAGGTAATTCATTATCCCCGTTGAAGGAGTCATCGGGTAAGCGGACATGAAACGGCATCCCCCGGCCAGGGCCGACATCCCGAGAACCTGGTTGCCATCGATAAAAAGCTTTTCCCCGCCTGGTCCCCCGGGCGGTATGTAAAAACAGGCATTGCAGACCCGGCCGGCTGCTTCATAACCAAACTGCAGGGCCTGGACATTATTATCAACCACTTCCTTTTCTTTATCGAAAAAAATCTCTTTTAGAAGCTGCTCCGCCTTTTCTGTCTGCAAACCCAGCAGGACCAGAAGCGCTCCAAGAGCTACAGTGTTGGCCATAATTGCTCCTCCTGCTTTTTTGGCCAGTTCCTCCAGTTCGACCGGCACTCCCCTGTCTTCACTGAAAGGCATACGGAAAAGGCCGGGGTCATAAATGATCTTTCCCGAAGGACTGAGCAGCTCTCGATGATACTCATAGGTTTCCTCGTTGAGGGCAACCAGGATGTCGGCCGATTCAATGGTGGTCCAGGGGCTATCCGAAGCAATCCGCAGGCGAGAAAAATTATGCCCGCCCCGCACCCGGGACATATAATCCTTGCTGTAAATAATTCCGTAACCTTCCCTGACCAGGGTCTTCCCCAGCAGGGTCATCACCGTTTCCATGCCCTGCCCCGCCGCACCGCCGATTAGGATATTGACTTCCACGGCTCATTTCAGCTCCTTTCTCCTTAAAATTTTTAACGATAATAAGCAAGAAACAAATAACCAATCCCAACAACACAAGTATTACACCGCTTGCGTAAATCATGTACTGCGTGTAACGGCTAATCCTGGGTCAATTTCGGGCCAGGCCGGTACAAGTCCCCGCCACCAAAATCAGCAGATCGTGTCCCAGCCCATTAATAAAGAGTATTCTACTTCCGTAGTAAGATTCAGCCCGAGCAGATGCAGGTTCCATTCAAACTGGTCAATGCAGTTCTGCAGGTCCGGTCCAGGAATCCGCTGGCAGTGATCACTCTTTGCTTCCATAGAGACAGTTCATAATGTCACGCCGGGATACTATTCCTCTAAGAATCCCTTTTTTATCGATCACCGGCAGGCGGCTGATATTGTGTTCTACAAGCAGGGTGGCAGCGCTTTCCACAGATTGGTCCGGTTCGATTGAAATCACTTTTTTGCTCATCAACTGTCCCGCTTCCAGGGACATTGCCCTCTGCAACGCATCAACAAACTTTTTTGGGCTGCCGAGGTAAATTAATCCCCCCAGTACTTCCAGGTAACCTGGCGCTTTAACCCGTGAAACACGCCTGATCAGATCTCCTTCGGTAATAATTCCCACTACTCTCCCAGCTTCATCAAGAACGGGCAAGCCACTGATATTGTTCTCCTGGAGCAGCCTGGCACATTGTTCTACAGAGTCATTGGTCGATACGGTAATTACATCTTCGGTCATGATCTCTCTTATTTTCACCTGTCAACTGCCTCCTTTAGCTAAAATAAATTTTTCTGCGGCCGCAAAATAGATTTTCGGCCGGGCAATAATGATATCATCACGGTCGAAACCGGGTAAAGGCTATCAAGCTACAAATATGGTCACCTCTTTCCAGCCCTTTCCGGTAAAATATCTTCTCCGCAGTAAATTATCAGTTCAGATGCCGGCTGATCTCTTCCTCGATAACAGACAGATTTTGCTCAAAGAAACTGTGTCCCTGTGCGACAAGTTCGCCTGTCTCGCGGTCAAGTTCTTTTAATTTTTCTGTATTACCGATCATGCCCAGGTTAGCCCTGGCATTGTAACAAGCCCCCTTCAGGCCGGCAATAGCCACAA
>JAGYMW010000041.1 GCA_018400435.1 Bacillota bacterium
AATGTACTTGCTTAAATCTTTGTCTTTAACTACTTTTTGCAGCTTGTTCTGAACGTATTCAGGATCTACCGTGATTACTCCATCGTTGTTGTTGTCAGGCAGATCGAAAGATAAATCTTCGAGAACCTTTTCCATTATGGTGTGCAGGCGCCGTGCGCCGATATTCTCCATTTCCTGGTTCAGAAAACATGCTGTCCGGGCAATCTCAAGGACTGCCTCGTCTGTAAATCTCAATTTCACCCCTTCCGTCTCTAATAACGCCTTATATTGTTTCACCAAGGCATTGTTCGGTTCAGTCAGGATCCTTTTAAAATCATCTTCGGTCAGGCTGTTAAGCTCTACCCTGATCGGGAACCTGCCCTGCAGCTCGGGAATCAAATCAGAAGGTTTAGTTGTATGAAAAGCCCCCGCTGCAATAAACAAAATATGATCTGTTTTTACCGGTCCATATTTTGTAACAACCGTAGACCCCTCCACGATCGGCAATATGTCTCGCTGGACCCCTTCTCTCGAAATATCGGGACCAGATCCATGATAATCTTTACCGGCAATTTTGTCAATTTCGTCAAGAAATATAATTCCCAATTGTTCCGCTCTTCTTAATGCTTCCGAATTAACAGCATCCATGTCGACGAGCCTCTGAGCTTCATCCATTATCAGTATTTCCCTCGCTTCGGCCACTGGCACCCGTCGTTTTTTCTTTTTCGGTGGTACAATACTACCCAGCATGTCCTGCAGGTTAATACCCATTTCTTCCATGCCCTGTCCACCGAAAAGATCAAGCATGGGTTGTTTCCTTTCTTCTACCTCTATTTCAACGATCATCTCTTCCAGCTCACCTTTTAATAGACGCGCCCTCACTTTTCCCTGTTCTTCTCTGGCCCGTTGTATTCTTTCAGCAAAATTGGAATCCTCCGGACCAGGTTCCGCCTGCACTGGAGTAGTTTGGAAAAGAAAGCCCAAAGGGTTTGAGGACCGCCGTTTTTTCCTGGGCAGGGGAGCAATAATGTCAACCAGCTTTTCACTGACATTGACAGCTGCTTTATCTTGAACTTCGAGCATGCGTTCATTTTTTACAATACGCACCGCAGTTTCAACCAGATCGCGAACCATGGATTCGACATCACGACCGACATAGCCAACCTCGGTAAATTTTGTCGCTTCTACCTTGACAAAGGGAGCGTTAACCAGGCGTGAAAGACGCCTGGCCAATTCCGTTTTACCAACGCCGGTTGGACCGATCATAATAATGTTTTTCGGGATAATTTCTTCCTGCATATCGTCGGGGAGCTTCTTGCGCCGATAGCGGTTCCTTAAGGCTACGGCAACACAACGTTTGGCTTCCTCCTGGCCGATGATGAATCGATCCAGTTCGGTTACTATTTCTTTTGGCGTTAGTTCTTCTGTCGGCATTGGTATTCTTCAGCCTCTCTAAACTTCTTCAACCAGAATCGAATCGTTTGTATATATACAGATTTCCGCCGCAATTTTTATCGCTTCGGCAACGATCTTCCCGGGTCCCAGATCACTGTTGCGTCGCAAAGCTTTAGCAGCCGCCATGGCATAAGGAGCGCCCGAACCGACAGCAGCAATTCCATCGTCCGGTTCGATGACTTCACCTGTTCCCGAGATCATAAGCAAAGATTCGCTGCCGGCAGCGACCATCAGCGCTTCCAGTTTCCTGAGAACACGATCAGTCCGCCAGTCTTTGGCCAGCTCTACAGCCGCCCTTTGCAAATTGCCCTGATAGGTTTCCAGCTTTGCTTCGAATTTTTCACAAAGTGCCAGTGAATCGGCAACTGCACCGGCAAAACCGACTACAACTTTACCGTTATAGAGGCGGCGGACCTTCCTGGCACCATGCTTGATAATGGTGCTATTGCCAAAAGTAACCTGGCCGTCCCCTGCTACAGCTACCCTGTTGCCAATTTTAACTGCTATGATTGTCGTTCCCTCAAACATTTTAATACACCCTTTTCGCTATTTTCGCGGGAAAGCCTGATTATATACCTCACTCAGCCTTTCCCTGGTTATATGCGTATAAATTTGGGTTGTCGATATGTTAGCATGTCCCAACAGCTCCTGCACTACTCTCAAATCAGCACCGCCCTCGAGCAGGTGAGTGGCAAATGAATGCCGCAGAGAATGGGGACTGATCTTATCCTTGTGTGAAACCTGGCGAATATACTTTTGAAAAATGTAACGCACTCCGCGGTCGCTTAAAGGATTCCCCCATTTATTTAAAAAAAGCAGATCACCGCTGTATCCTTTGCTACTGCGAGCAACCATTAAAGGCCTTACCTTAATAAGGTATTCCTCAATCATCCCTGCAGCAACCCTTCCGACGGGAACGATTCTTTCCTTCCGGCCTTTGCCGTATACTCTTATCAGCCTTTCACTCAACTGTAGAGAATTGCTGCTTAGATTGACCAGTTCGCTGACCCGCAATCCTGACGAATAAATCAGTTCAAGGAGAGTTCGGTCCCTGAAGCCAAGCAAGGTCTTGCTGTCCGGTGCCTCAAGCAGGGCAACCACTTCGTGATAATAAAGAAAATGGGGTAAACTTTTTTTCTGTTTCGGGCGCGAAACTGCCGACCATTTATCATTCTTTATGATCCCTGCCTTCTGTAAAAATAACAAAAAAGAACGCGTCGCAGACAGTTTACGCGCGATTGAACGACGGCTATACCCTTTCTCTTTTAATAAAGCCAAATAATTCCTTAGTGTTAGATGATTGATTGCACCCAGATCGGCTTTTTCTTCCCCTTCCAGCAAAAAAAACTGGATGATATCGTTGCGGTAAGCCTGCAGGGTTAATGGTGATGAATTTCTCTCAACATCCAGATAGGTGATAAATCTTTCCAACCAATCATTTTCAGTCAAGCCGCAACACCCTCGCAATTTTAACATAACGAATTGCGACTTGCAAGTAAATAACATTCTTTTTTAAGATTACCTATATTCAAATAAAAAAATTATTCAACGACGTTTAAAATAATCCAACTTAGTATCCAAAATAATGCTTTTTACGGGTCTAACTTTCAGCAGCTATTTTTTTACCGCCAAGAGGCTTTTCAAAACCGCATTCCTTGTTGGTACAGCGGGCCACTTTCATTTTCCCTTTTCTGTTTTCCGTCATCAAGGAACCACAATGGGGGCACTTTTCGGAAAGCGGCTTGTTCCAAACAGAAAAATTACAGTTCGGATAATTACTGCAGCCGTAAAATATTCTCCCTTTCCTGGTTCTTCTTTCAACAAGCATACCATCGCACAGAGGGCAATTTACCCCTGTCTCTTTTACAATTTTTTTGGTGAACCGGCATTCAGGATAGGAAGGGCAGGCCAGGAAACGACCGAACCGGCCCTGTTTGTATACCAATCTGCTCCCGCACTTGGGGCAAATCTCATCGCTTTCTTCCGGAGTAAGTTCAATTTTCTCCATTTTTTGCTCGGCTTCATCCAAACGATCCCTGAAATAACCGTAATAAAAATCCTTTATTACTTTCAGCCACTGCATTTTACCGTCTTCAATTTCGTCGAGCTGCATCTCCAGACGGGCTGTAAAGTCTATGTCGATTACCTCTGGGAAGTACCGGATCATCAAATCGACGACCACAAAACCGAGTTCAGTAGGGACAAATGCTTTATTCTCTTTAATTACATAAACACGGCTCTGGATCGTCTCAATAATCGGGCTGTAGGTGCTGGGGCGCCCGATACCTTTTTCTTCCAGTGTTTTGATCAACGATGCTTCATTGTAGCGGGGAGGCGGTTGCGTAAAGTGCTGTTCCGGAATCAGTTCCTGCAGTTGTAATATTTTCCCTTCCTGCATGTCGGGTAAAATTGTGTCCTTTCCTCCATCCTCTGATTGGTACGCTATCAAATATCCTGGAAAAATAAGGGTTGATCCGCTGGCCTTGAAAGTATAATCGCCGGCAGCGATAACAATCCGGACCTGATCGTAAAGAGCAGGATTCATCTGACTGGCTAAAAAACGGTCGTAAATCAGCTTGTACAGGCGATTCTGATCCCGGCTCAGGTGCTGGCGGATTGCCGCCGGTTCTCGCTTTACAGCGGTCGGCCGAATGGCCTCATGGGCATCCTGGGCTCCCTGGCGTGATTTATAAAAAGGTGCTTTTGCGGGAAGGAAATCGGAGCCAAATTTTTCCCCGATCAGAGCCCTCGCTTCATCCTGAGCCTGAGTCGATACTCTTGTTGAATCAGTACGGATGTAAGTAACCAGTCCAACTGTCTCACCCGAACCAACATTGATTCCTTCGTAGAGCTGCTGGGAGATGTTCATCGTTTTGCGACTGGTGAAACCCAGCTTGGAGGAAGCCTCCTGCTGCAAACTGCTGGTGGTAAATGGCGGCGCGGGGCGCCTCTTCCTGGTGGTGCGGGTAATCTTTTCTACGGTAAACTGTTCCTCTTTTACCGCAGCGACAGCCGCTTCCGCTTCTGCTTTGTTCTTCAGCTCAATTTTCTTCTTTTTATAACGCTCAAGAGCCGCCTTGAACTTTTTGCCCGATTCAGGCTCTTCAAGAAAGGCTTCCAGCGACCAGTATTCTTCAGGTTTAAAACTGCTAATCTCATTTTCTCTTTCGCAAATCAGTCGAACAGCGACCGACTGCACCCTGCCTGCGCTGAGGCCGCTTTTTACCTTGCTCCAGAGGAGGGGGCTGATTTTATAACCAACCAAGCGGTCCAGGATTCTCCTGGCCTGCTGAGCATCAACTCTATTTTCATCGATAGTCCGCGGAGCTTTAAATGCTTCTTTAATCGCCGTTTTGGTAATCTCGTTAAATTCAACCCGGCACGGCTGCTCCAAATCCAGTTTCAGGGCACGCCCAATATGCCAGCAGATCGCCTCACCTTCCCGGTCCGGGTCGCCAGCCAGATAAACACGGTTCGCCTTCTTGCCGGCATCCCGCAGTGTCTTCAATATTTTCCCTTTTCCACGAATAGTTATATAAGATGGGGTAAAATCGGCATCAATATCGACGCCCAGTTTGCTGCGAGGCAGATCGATCAGGTGCCCCTGCGAAGCCATTACTTTATATTTTTTACTCAAAAATTTGCTTATAGTTCGTGCCTTGGTCGGAGATTCGACTATAACCAGATCCATTAGCTAATCCTCCCCCGGGACTGTAGAACTCCCCGGAAGGTATTCTACCACAAATGTCAAGTCCGACAAAAGAACTTGCCCGGTGACTGACTGATGTATTTTTTCAATTCCAGGGACAATAGAGTGGCCACAACCTCCGCCGGGCAGCTACCACTTAGTTTGATCAGATTGTCGATATGGATCGGCTGATAAGGAATGAGTGAAAGCAAGGCCTTCTCCTCATCAGTGAGATCCGGTTTTGCCGTAAAAACAGATAGTTGTTCTTCAGCAGGATGTTCCAGGTAAAGCTCATTTAAGATATCTTCCACCGATTCCACTAACAGGGCTCCTTCTTTCAATAACCTGTGGCAGCCACGGCTGTACGGGCTGCCCACGTTTCCAGGGACAGCAAATACTTCCCGGTTCTGTTCCAGAGCATAGTGGGCAGTGATCAAGGCACCGCTTTTGGCTGTCGCTTCCACGACCACGGTCCCCAGGGAAAGGCCGCTTATAATCCGGTTCCGGCGCGGGAAATGAGTCGGTAGAGGTCTTGTTCCCGGGGGAAATTCGCTAAGGACAACTCCGTTAGCAATTATCTGTTCCATCAGATCTTGGTTGCGGGGAGGATAACAAATATCGATTCCGCACCCCAGGACAGCCGCCGTATAACCGCCGTTCTCAAGAGCACCACGATGGGCGGCAGTATCGACTCCAAGTGCCATGCCGCTGATTACAGATACTCCGGCCGCCGTCAGTTCTTTGGCCAATCGATTAGCTACTTCCTGCCCGTAAAACGTACAACGCCGGCTGCCAACGATAGCAACTGCCGGACCATTCAGCAGTTGCGGGTCGCCACGATAATAGACAACCGGCGGAGAAGAAGGAATTTGTTTTAGAAGAGGAGGATAACTGTCATCACTGAGGGTTAAACAGGCTATGTTCTTGTCCTGCAGTTCCTTCCACTTTTGAAACGGGTCGATTGCGGCGCGTTCCCGGACCAGCTTTTCGGTATGCTCTGCAATGTCTTTAATTTCTCGCAATTCTGCGTCGCTGGCTGTCCAGGCTGCCCGGGGTGAACCAAAATGGTTAATCAGCACTTCTATTTTTCGGGGACCTAGAAAGGTTATACAGTTAAAGGCATTCAGAAAAATCGTTTCTTTTTTTTCCACTTCTTTAGAACACATTACTTTCCTCCGAGAACGGCCATTCTTTTGTCAGCAGCTTAACCATTAATTCAACAGCATTTAAAACATCCTTTAGATCAATCATTTCAGAAGGCGAATGAACATAGCGGCAGGGGATTGAAATCGCCCCGGAGGGAACTCCTTCACGTGAAAGGTGAATCGCCCCCGCGTCGGTACCCCCTCGTTCAAGGACCTCAAGCTGGTGGGAAATATTATTATTTTCTGCCGTTTCCACCATCAATTGCCTGACACGAGGGTGGCAGAGGATAGAGCTGTCTTTCACTTTAATGGCCGGTCCCTGTCCCAGGCTGACCGCCATGGTCGGGGCTTTCGGTGTGTCTCCGACAAGTGTAACATCTACAGCTATACCGAAATCCGGTTCGTAACTATAAGCAGCTGTTTTTGCTCCACGCAGGCCAAGCTCTTCCTGAATGGAAAAGACAAAACAGACCTCCTGGGGCAACCTTTCCGGCAACCGACGCAGTGTTTCGATAAGAACGGCACAACCAACCCGATCATCCATCGCTTTGGCCAGGCAACGGCCGCCTGGAAGATTGTTAAAAGGCTGAGCCAGGCAAGCCGAATCACCAATTTTCACATTATTTTCTGCTGCAGCAGCATCTCTCTGGCCAATGTCGGCATAGAGCTTGCTCCAATCTAGTTCTTTTAGCTCTTTAAACTTTTCATGGTAAACAGTCCCGGTCAGCCCGTTTTTGAAGCGGATCCTCTGCCCGAGAAGCATAATTGGATTGACCCCACCCAGCGGAGCAATACGCAAGAAACCGTTCTCATCAATATTGGTAACCATCACTCCAATTTCGTCCATGTGGGCTGAAATCATGATTCTCGGTCTGTTGCTTTCCTTCACGGCATAAAGATTGCCGAGTGCGTCTTCGAAGACTCGGTCCGCCCTGTCCCGAACCAGATTGGCTATCATTGTCCGGACGGTTTCCTCTTCTCCCGAAGGACCAAAAGTTTCAGTCAGGCTTTTAATTAACTCTTCCACTGTATTAAACACCGGCCTTTCTACTGGTTATCTTCCAACCAGGCCCTGGTTAATGAAACCGTTGCCTGCAGATCACTCTCTTTAATCACACTGTGCGGTGAATGAATATAGCGGCAGGGTACGGCTATTACTGCCGTTTTTACTCCCTCGCGGGAATAGGCTATGGCTCCTCCTTCCGTTCCCGCTCCGGTAAACCGCCGAAACTGAAAGGGAATCCCTGCCCGGACAGCACAGCCGGCAAGTTCGTCCCGCATTTCACGATCTACTAGAATTGTCCTGTCCATTAAGCTGATGGCCGGTCCCTTACCCAGAACGGTGCTGCTCATTTCTTTTTCTGTCTCCGGTGTGTCGGCAGATGCCGTTGCTTCAACAACAAGTGCTTTCTGTGGCCGCAGAGCATAGGCGGCGATCATTGCACCCCTGGTACCTACTTCTTCCTGCACGGTAAAAACAGCATTGAAACATAAACTATTATTTTCCAGCAGTAGCTTGAGTAAAACCAGGCAGCCGGCCCGATCATCAAAAGCCTTGCCTCGATAAAACCCCTTATCCATCTTTGTGCAGTTAACATCAAAGGCAGCGTAATCACCTATGCAAATATATTTTTCCGCTTCTCCACGGCTGTTAAAACCGGCATCAATATATAAAGATTCTTCTTTATATGGTTTCTGCTGTTCTTCTTTCTTCTGAAGGTGAATCGGTTTGGCACCAATCACTCCCGTCAAGCCTTCCCGGCCAATTTTTACCCGCTTGGCTACAAGGACCCGGCTGTCAATTCCGCCTACCGGCATGAAATTAAGCAACCCGCCCTGGCGAATACCGGTAATCATTAAGCCAACTTCATCCATGTGAGCCGACAGCAATGGTAGCGTTTCAAACTTGCCTCGGTTCTTTCGAGCAATGAGATTGCCCATCGTATCGACAGAATTTTCGATACCTCTGTCCGCCAGTTTCTCACTTATAAAACGGCGGATCTTTGTTTCATCGCCTGAAACACCCCGTATATCGGCCAGTTCGCTTAACACTTTTTCATATCCTCCAGGAAAGTTCGATTTAATCCACCAATGAAATAGCCAAGCAATTTAACACAGTTAAAGAGATCGTCCAGGTTAATCATTTCCACTGACGTATGCATGTAGCGCAGGGGAATAGAAAGCAGGGCGGTGGGAATGCCCTCTCTCGCCACCTGGAAAGCCCAGGCATCGGTTCCGCTGTGGCCTGGTATCGGCTCTCTCTGAACAGATAAAAAGTGCTTGTCGGCTGTCTTCTCCAGCCGATCAACAAGTGCCGGGTGCAAATTGGGCCCGATGGCTATTACGGGACCTTCACCCAGTTTAAAAAATCTTCCTTCTTCCAGTTCAGGGGCATCGCCGTGGGTAGCATCAATTGCCACAGCCAGATCGGGGTTAAGCCCGTAAGCAGCGGTTACCGCTCCCCTCAAGCCTACTTCTTCCTGCAAAGAAGCGACAAAAACTACATCGACACTGTGGCAGATCCTGCTCAGTCCAGCAGCACAGGCAATCAGGACAGATATTCCGGCACGGTTATCAAGAGATTTCCCGGTCATCATCTTACCATTTTTTAGCACAACTGGATGCTGTTCAAGCGAGATTAGGTCACCCACTTTCACCTCATCTACAGCCTGATCCTGATCCAGCCCAATGTCAACAAACAGTTTTTCCATCGGCGTTGTTTCACCGCGCTCTTTTTCTGTTAAGAGGTGAGGAGGGGCGGCTCCAATCACTCCCGGGAATTTATTTTTGCCATGGACTGTAACAGCCTGTCCGGGTAGAGTGCGTGGATCAAGACCTCCAATGGGGGTGAAACGTAAAAAACCTTCCGGCTCAATCTTTGTCACCATTGCTCCAATTTCGTCGGCATGGGCAACCAGGGCAATTGTCAATTCCGTCTTGCCGGTTGCGTTTTCAGCTGGCTTGAAAGCCAGCAGATTGCCAAAACGATCTCTTTTTATATCGGTAACATAAGGCCTCAGATAACGGGCTACTGCGGTGACAGCAGCTTCTTCTCCTCCTGAAACGGCCGTCATTTCAGACAATTCCATCAGGGCATTAACAATCTTATCTTCGTTCACCGGATTCAGATCTCCTTGCCTTATTGAATAAGCGGTTATTATTGATCATCTTAATGATAATCAAATAAATAAAAATTTTAAATCTGGGAGCTCAATCCTTTTCCTTTTTTCAGCTGATCAAGCATGTCCTTCGCTTCTTTCATCCTGGGCAGTTTACGGCAGAGCAATCCATATTCAAGACTGTCAACAAGGGCTATCCAACTTGCTTCAATGATATTCGGCGATACCCCAACCGTTCCCCAGATACTCTGATCATCACACGATTCAATAAAAACCCTGACCTGGGCACCTGTCCCGTCAACACCGTCGATGACACGCACCTTGAAATCAGTCAATTTGATCTTCTTCAAGGCGGGGTAAAACCCTTCCAGCGCTTTCCGCAAGGCATTGTCCAGAGCATTAACCGGACCGTTTCCCTCTGCAGCGGTGTGAACCTGCACGTCTCCAACCATGACTTTAATGGTCGCTTCGGAATAAAGTAGTCCGTTCTCTCTTTTCTCGATGATCAACCTGAACCCTTCGAGCTGAAAAAGAGGTTGATAGGCCTTCATCATTTTTAAAATCAGCAGTTCAAAAGATCCTTCCGCCCCTTCAAACTGGTAACCGTAATGCTCCATCTCCTTGATTCTCTGCAGGACGAAATCCGTTTCAGGTTTACCTTTAATGAGCTGAATATTGTTCAGGTGCGGTTTTGAACTGATACTGCTGCGCCCTGCAAGCTCCGAGACAAGGATGCGGCGTTTGTTGCCTACCAGCGCAGGATCCGCATGTTCATAAGTGGCCGGTTTTTTACTCACAGCATCGATATGAACACCGCCTTTGTGCGTGAAAGCGTTGTACCCCACATAGGGCTGCTGATCAGCCGGAGCTATATTAGCCGTTTCGGCTATGAAGCGGGACATTTTTGTTAACCCGCACAACTGGCCGGGGGAAATCACTTCAATGCCCATTTTTAACTGCAAATTGGGGATGATCGTACAAAGATTGGCATTACCGCAGCGTTCGCCATAACCATTGATTGTTCCGTGGATCTGGATGATTCCCGACCTGACTGCCAAAAGTGAATTAGCTGTCGCCATTCCGGCATCGTTGTGGGCGTGAATACCCAGGGGTGTGTTTATTTTATCTTTAACTGCATTGAGAATTGATCCCAGTTCCCAGGGCATCAATCCTCCGTTGGTATCACAGAGAACGATCACGTCAGCACCACCGGCAGAAGCAGCTTCAAGGGTGGATATGGCATATTCAGGATTGGCTTTGTAACCATCAAAAAAGTGCTCGGCATCATAAAAAACACGGCAGCCCAGTGATTTCAGGTAAGCAACGCTGTCCCTAATCATGGCCAGGTTTTCTTCAAGGTTGGTCTTCAGGGCGTCCCGGACATGGAAATCCCAGCTCTTCCCGAAAATGGTAATTGTTTCAGTGCCGGCTTCTACTAGAGCTTTAAGGTTTTGATCAGCGGCAGCCTCCATGCCGGGGCGGCGGGTGCTGCCGAAAGCACAAAGCCGGGCATTTTTAAAGTTGATCTTCGCAGCCCGCTTGAAGAACTCTATATCTTTGGGATTGGAACCCGGCCAGCCTCCTTCTATATAGTTGACTCCAAACTCATCCAATTTTTCAGCAATTTTTAGCTTATCGGTAACTGACAGGGAGACTCCTTCTCGCTGTGAGCCATCCCGCAAAGTTGTATCATAGATGTCTAACTTCTGCATTGTCTATCCTCCATAAACTCGGAGTTTGCTGCTAGACTTATAACCTTAGTTTACAAGTAGTGCGCAAACATTCCCGGCAGAGTAAAATTAAAATATATTATAACACAAACTGCTAATAATAGGACGATCCGTAATCATAATCCATCAATTTGTAGCAGCTTGAAGGAAGTTCTCTCAAAAAGAGCGACGGTCCTTCAGAGACAGATCCATACTGACGAAAATCCTCACGGTAAGTGCTCATGTAGAGATAATTGCGGGCGCGTGTTGCTGCAACATAAAAAAGACGCCGCTCTTCATCCAGGCTGTTGCCGGCTGTTCGCTGGCTGGGGAAATGTCCCTGGTTCATGCCAATTATAAAAACAGTATCCCATTCCTTACCCTTGGCACTGTGGATTGTCGACAGCGTCAACTGCCCACCGAATGCTTCAGGCGCAGAGGCGGTATCGGCAAAAACCGATTCTTCGAGAACCAGTGATTCGAGGAAAGAATCAAGTGAATCAAATCGTTCAGCATAAATGGCCAGGCGCTCAATCCCCTGCAACCGTTCTTCATACTGGTCAGGATAATTTTGCCGTAAAATATCATCGTAATTATTTTCCAGGATTATATCAATTAGGCTTGAAACAGCTTCTTCTTTTCTTTCAGCTATCGCGGTCAGAGTGATGCAGAGCGCCTCCCAACCGTTTTTTCCGCGGGCGGGCCTTATTCCGCCGGCAATTGCTGCATCCAAGGGATTAACCTGTTTTTTCAGTCCGGACCATAATTTCTCAAAAGTGGCATTGCCAAAACCTTTCTGCAGAACCGCAATGCGCCGCCAGGCATTCTCATCTCCGGGATTATGGACTATTCTCAGGTAGGCAAGCAGATCCCTGATGTGCGCTTTTTGAAAAAACTTGACTCCACCGTAAGTGCGGTAGCTGATACCCTTGCGAGAAAGAGCAAATTCAAGTTCGGGGGTAAGGTAGGAGCTGCGGTAGAGCACCGCAATTTCATCAAGCGGGATCCCGTTATTCTGCAGTTCCCAGATGCACTGCAGCACAAACGACGCTTCCTGGCGGGAATCGGAAACCTTGGCCACCAGCGGTTTTTCACCGACCGGTTTTTTCGAAAATAGCTTTTTCGGCAGCTGTTCCCGGTTGTGACTGATGGAAGCATTAGCCAATTCAACAATCTGGGGTGTACTGCGGTAATTTTGTTCCATGCGCACAAGCCGGCAGGATTCATATTTTTCGGGAAATGATAATATATTACCGATATGGGCATAACGGAAGGCATATATGGACTGGGCATCATCACCCACCACACAGACGGACGAGGCGTTGCCAAACAGGTCAACTATCCGTGCCTGAATAATATTTGTATCCTGAAATTCGTCAACCAGCAGGTGAAGAAAACGCTGTTGATACCGGTCTCGAATTTCAGGATGCTGTTCAAAAAGCTTCAGCCAGCAGAGCAACAGGTCGTCAAAATCAAAAGCATTGCTTTCCTGTTTTCTCTGCTCATATAAAACAATCGTTTCTTCGATCAACCCTAAAAATTCAAGGCGGTATGGATACTCTTCTTCCATTAGATCTTTTATCTTCAAATCAGAGTTACGGGCCTGGCTGATAACTCTTCCTAGGAAACCTCTCTGCATGAGTAATTTACGATCCTGGCTGTCTACATCGAGGGAAGAGAGAATTTGTTTCAGCAATGCACGGCTGTCATCTTCGTCAAATATTGAAAAATTGGCACTCCTGCCAAGCAACGAAGCATGGCGGCGGAGAATTCTTGCTCCAATGCTGTGGAAGGTTCCCGCCCACAGGTCTCCGGGAAGAAAACCGAGCAAACGCTCCAGGCGCTCTTTCATTTCTCCGGCCGCTTTGTTGGTAAAAGTTAAAAGTAAAAGCTGATCAGGGCGGATTCCGCACTTTATCAGGTTGGCGGCTCTGTAAACAAGAGCTCTCGTCTTTCCCGAGCCGGGACCGGCCAAACCGAGCAGAGCCCGGTCTTCAGCCGTGGCAAATTCATACTGCTGCCGGTTAAGCTCCTTTTCCAAAAAAGCATGCCACTGTGGTTCTTCTTTACGTGTTGTATCATCCATTGAATACTGATCATACACTGTTGCATTTCACTCCGTTTCCTGCTTGCTTACAAAGCGAATAATATCATAAATCTCCGTCATCCGCCAACAACCGCGCGCACCAAACAGTTCACCATCAATCCGCAAACTGGACATCGTCAATACTTTTAGCTATTATTTTAAGCGATACTTCTTATTTATATTTTTCAGGGCGGAGCCTTAATCATGCTTGAAGATATCAAAGATATTTTGCGAGAAGTTATTCAGGCAATCGGCCCGATTGTCGCCGTAATCATTATCCTGCAGATTCTCATCTTACGCAGCCCACCGGCGCTTTTATGGCAGTTTGTTGCCGGAGCAGTTATGGTCAGCGGCGGCCTTTTCCTGTTCATGGTGGGCGTGAAAGTCGGCCTGCTGCCTATCGGAGAACTGCTTGGATCGGAACTGGTTTCCCGCGGTTCCCCGCTGATTTTACTGACCGCTACTTTTGTTTTCGGCTTTGTAATTACCGTTGCCGAACCCGATGTCCGAGTCCTGGCTTACCAGGTAGGAGTAGCATCCGGTGGAACTGTCGAAACAAACTTTTTAATTATAGCGGTTGCTCTCGGAGTCGGTTTTTTTATCACCCTGGCTATACTGCGCATTCTTCTCGGTATACCAATTGCTTACCTTCTGGGCACCGGATATCTTCTTATCCTAATCCTTTCCATCTTCACTCCCACCAGCTTTACTGCTATTTCCTTCGACGCGGGAGGGGTTACTACCGGACCGATGGCCGTTCCCTTTATTCTAGCTCTCGGTATCGGCACAACATCGGTGATGAGCGGCAAAGCCAATCTGGCCGATTCATTTGGCCTTATCGGGCTGGCTTCAATCGGACCAGTCCTCGGAGTGATGTTTCTGGGAGTGATCTACGGATGAATTTCATGGTTATTTTGGAAGATTTCGATGCAGTTCTGGTCGAGATTCTGACTGCCATCAGCCCGGTTTTAATTCTATTTTTGTTGTTCATTTTTTTCTTTAAGATGCCCCGCCAACTGTTATTTACGCTGGCTAAAGGAGGTATTTTTGCTTTTTGCGGGCTGGCTCTTTTTCTGCAGGGAGTCAAGGTCGGATTCATGCCGGTCGGTATGGAAATAGGTTCCCTTATTGGAGCATTGCCCAACCGCTGGATTTTAATACCCCTGGGCTTCTTTCTTGGTTTCCTGGCTACCCTTGCCGAACCGGCCGTGCGAATACTGAGCAGCCAGGTGGAAAAAGGCTCCAGCGGGGCTATCCGAAGCTCAATTATTTTGCTAACCCTGTGCTTTGCCGTCGGCCTCTTCATCGCCCTGGGGATGACCAGGATTGTATACGGTATTCCTTTTCAGTATATTATTATACCCGGCTACCTGATAGCGATGATTCTGATGTTCCTTTCAAAACCTTCCTTTACATCCATAGCTTTCGATTCCGGTGGAGTGGCCACTGGTCCAATGACTGTTACATTTATCATGGCTATGGCCGTCGGCGCAGCCGATGTCATCGAAGGCCGCGATGCTGTAATTGACGGATTTGGGCTGATCGCCCTGGTTGCCCTGGCCCCAATTATTATGATCATGCTGATTGGATTCCTTTATCCGGACGATTCTAACACCGATAACGAAACAGATAATGGCAACAACTCAAGCGAAAAGGAAGAAACCGAGCCTGAAAAAGCTGTAATCCAATGTGTCCTGGCAGATCAGGAAACGGAAGAAGAATCAGCTGAAGAAATGTCGGTCACCGAAGGAATAAACCCGATAATAAAAGAAACCGTTAAAAAGAATGATACTGCTGCGAATAATGATTACAAGGAGGAGATGCAGGATGAAACCTCTCCCGAAACATGACCTGATTGTTACCATCGTCAAGAAGGGCTGGTGTGAAAAAATAATAAAGGCCAGCCGGGAAGCTGGCGCTGAAGGGGCAACCATTATCCCCGGCCGAGGCACAGGTATTCATGAACAGAAAAAAATGCTCGGCATTCCCATTGAACCGGAAAAAGAAATCATTTTCACTGTCTGTCGGGACAGTAAAACCGACGCTATCCTGGAAGCAATAGTAGAAGCCGGCAAACTGGAAAAACCGGCCTCAGGTATTGCTTTTGTGCTCGAACTGAAAAAGGTAGTAGGGGTAGTTCATCTGCTCAAGGAGTTGGGAATAAACTAGGAAAAGGAGTAGGAGGATAGCTACTATCCTCCTACTCTTAAACTACCAAATATTTTTTCTATGCAGATAGTTAAATTTTTTCAAACTCATCCTTGCCAACCCCGCAGACCGGGCAGACCCAGTCGTCGGGCAGATCTTCAAAAGAAGTGCCGGGAGCAATACCGCCGTCCTTATCCCCTTCTGCCGGATCATAGATATATCCACAAACCTGGCATTCGTACTTGTCCATCCATGCTTCCCTCCTTTCCGATAATTGTTCCTATTTATTCGCTGTAAAAACGCTTAACCCTGCTGAATATTTTTATTTCAGCATTATTTTTGCAGGATCCCTTAATATGGTTTCAGGGGAAGGATCCGTCTTCTTTCCCTCTTCCACATCAGCAGAACATCGGATGTTTCAACTTTCAGCAGGATAAACAACCCGGTCCGGAGAAAATATCATAATCCAATAATTACTAGTAAACCTTAAAGTTTTCAACAAGGAGGCTGTTGCAATGATCGCCAGAGTATTTTCCTGTGCCCTTATCGGAATAAACGGAATTCCGCTGGAAATTGAAGTAGATATATCCGACGGTTTGCCTGCATTCGATATGATAGGCCTTCCGGACGCTTCGGTCCGGGAAGCAAAAGAACGGGTCCGCTCCGCTGTTAAAAACAGCGGTTTTGATTTTCCTTATTCCCGCATTACTGTCAATCTGGCCCCTGCAAGCTTAAAAAAGGAAGGCTCCTCCTTCGATCTGGCCATTGCTGTCGGGCTTCTGGCAGCGACCGGCCAGATTACAAAAAATGAAAAGCTGGAGAACTCCGTCTTCGTCGGCGAGCTTTCTCTTGACGGACAACTGCGGCCGGTCAACGGCATCCTGGCTGTTGCTCTTTCCCTTGGTGAAATGGATAAATATAAGGCCAAAACACTTTATCTCCCGGGATCAAATCTGCTGGAGACTTCACTGGTTCGGGAAATAGAAAGCAGGGGTGCAAATACACTAAAAGAGCTGGTAGATCATTTCAGGGGGTTAAAAAAACTGAACTCTATCCCACCTTCAACAATTCCAGACCAGGCAACAATTGAAGCAGGACCTGATTTCAGAGAGGTGCAAGGGCAGGAAACTGCGAAGAGAGCCCTGGAAATAGCGGCAGCCGGAGCTCATAATATCCTTCTATATGGCCCTCCCGGCAGCGGGAAAACAATGCTGGCCAGGCGCTTCCCTTCTATTTTGCCGGCACCGACTATGGACGATATCCTGGAAATGACCAGGATCCACAGTGTGGCCGGACAACTATCTCCTGAAAAACCGCTGCTGCGCTGCAGGCCCTTTCGCAGCCCCCACCACAGTGCTTCACTGGCCGGTATTGTCGGCGGCGGCAAGTCACCGCGTCCGGGAGAAGTAAGTCTTGCTCACCTGGGCGTCCTCTTTTTCGATGAACTGCCGGAATATAGCCGCGACGTGCTGGAAGCATT
>JAGYMW010000042.1 GCA_018400435.1 Bacillota bacterium
CCCGTATAGCGGGCCCATCCCTCTGCCATATGCACCGCCGCCTGCTCGTGCCGGGTATCGATGATGCGTATCCCCCTCTTCCGGCAGCCATTATAGATGGGATTAATATGCCCACCGCTCAGACTGAAGATTAACTCCACCCCTTCACGCTTCAGCGTTTCTGCTACCAGGTCACCGCCCAGAAGCTTTTGTTCTTCCGCCAATGAAAACCTCCCCTTTCAAAATTCAGAAACTCTACCCTGTGTATTAACTTATTAACTTATTGATTGTTACTCTACAGGTAGCTCAGAAAAGTCCGGTAAAGCTTGGCCGAAAATTCATCCCGTGGCATGAAATCTTCACCCCTCCTGACCAGATCCCGAAAACCGTAGATTATTTCCGCCATCTCCCCGAGGGTGACATGATACTCCAGCTCTTTCGGCAGGCGGTAAAAACCATCATCGTCAGGTTCCAAAGTACCATGCAACTGCTGCAAAAATGATTCAATAACGTCGTCGATGTAATAAAGGTGCATTGTCCGTCCCGGATCGCTGATGACAATGGGTAAATCCCGGGCAATGTTGTAACAAAAGGTAGCCACCACCGAATGGCCGTTCGGCCTGGCATAGCGTCCAAAGGTGTTGGTCAGGCGATAGACTATCGCCTTTCCTCCGCCGTTTTCAGCATGCTCCCGCACCAGCTTTTCCGCCGCTCTCTTGCTCCTGCCGTAGGCGCTATCATCTACCGCCTGGATTGATGAGGTAAGCAGCACAGGGCACCTGTTCCCATGCTTTCGTAAAAGAGCAAGCACTCCCTCCAGAAACTTCTTGTTTACTCTTTCAAACTCAGCTTCATCGCCAGGACGGTGCACCGCAGCCAGGTGAAATAGAAAATCACAGCCGGCCGTGTAATCCTTCAACAGCCGTGGATCATCAGCACTGTTAAACTTGAACAGGGTATACCCCTCTTCCTCTTCCAGAACTTCAACCAGGTTTCTGCCGATAAAACCCCCGGCACCGGTGATCAGTATATTCATCGCCACCTACCGATGTCCTTTCCATGAAGCCAGCTCGTCCTGCATATAGGGCAGGCCCAGCAGCTTCTCTTTTAATTCGGCAGGGCTCATGATGTGCGTATTATTGGAATTATATTCAACTGCCCTGGTAAATTTCTCTGAACCCTCTTCGAAATAAAGGGCATAATTCAGGTCCCTGTTGTCCGCCGGCACCCGGTAAAAATTGCCCAGGTCCACAGCCTTGGCCGACTCTTCCCTGGTCAACAGCACTTCATAAATTTTTTCCCCGTGGCGGGTGCCGATAGTGTCAATCTTGTTATCGGCATCGAAGATCCCCTTCACCGTCTCGGCCAGATCACCGATGTAACAGGAGCTGGCCTTCTGCACCAGGAGGTCGCCGCTTTCGGCATTTTCGAAGGCATAGAGGATCAGGTCAACTGCCTCGTCCATACTCATCATAAAACGGGTCATCTCCGGATCGGTGATAGTAATATTCACTCCGCTCTTAATCTGCTCGACAAAAAGGGGAATCACCGAACCGCGCGAGCACATCACATTGCCGTAGCGAACCCCGCAGATCAAGGTTTTCTCCGCCGGGACCGTCCGTGACTTGGCAATAAAGACCTTTTCCATCATCGCTTTTGATATGCCCATGGCATTGACCGGGTAGGCGGCCTTGTCAGTAGAAAGGCAGATTACCTTCCGCACCCCCGCCTCGATAGCCGCCGTCAAGACATTGTCCGTGCCGATCACATTCGTATTTACCGCTTCAAGAGGGAAAAATTCACATGAGGGCACCTGTTTTAGAGCAGCGGCATGGAAAATATAATCAACACCGTGCAGGGCATTCCTGACACTCTGCAGGTCCCTGACATTGCCAAGGTAAAACCTGAGGTTACTGCGGGCATATTTCTTGCGCATATCATCCTGCTTCTTTTCATCGCGGGAAAAGATACGTATTTCACCAATGTCGCTCTCCAGGAACCGGTCCAGAACAGCATTGCCGAAACTGCCTGTCCCTCCGGTAATAAGCAGTGTTTTGTCTTTGAACATCAACGCTTCCCCTCCTCGAAAAAAAACAAAAACGCTACCCTGTGTATTAACTTATTAACTTATTCCCCCCTGCCAGAAAGAAGGCGAATCGGCTCACTTCGGAATAATTTACGCAGAGCCAGTAAAAAGAAGTAAGCCATACTCACCGGCAGATGATAGAGAGCCGGCGGCGGTATCTGACCCAGGTGCTTCAGGGCAGTCTTAAGACGTCCTCGGGCCAGGCAGGCTAGCATAAACCCCACCGAATCATTAACCAGGTTGTTCTTGATCTTCTCCACCTGTCTCCAGTTCAGTTTCACATTGTCATACAGCTCCAGGTGGTGATAACGAACCAGGTAGGCCTCACTGAAAGTGTCGCCGCTCAAAGTGCTCTGTGCTTGACCGGAGCTGCTGTGGTAACCGACCCTGGTCAGCGGTTTGTGAACATAGGCCAGATCGTAGCGATTGAGTATGCGATAAAAAAGCTCAGCATCAGCGTGGAGCAGGTCAGTCCTAAAACCGCCCGTCTCCCTGTAAACCGCCTCTGGGATTAAGACCGTAGCGGGAGAAAAAATGGTCGACCGCGCTTCAGGCTCCAGGAGCATTTTTTTCAGTATCTCCGGGCCACACAGGACCTCCGCCCCTTCCGGGACAGCGCCTTTAACCAGATGATCTCCGTTGTAGTAATATGAACAAACTAAGCCGATTCGTTCCTCTTTCTCACCAGCCCTTACCATCTCGTTAAGGCACCCTGGCAGCAGTTGATCATCATCACCGATGAACTTGAACCAGCGGCTTTCCGGTGCAGCCGCATCGAAAGCCAGCCTGAAATTTACCAGCCGGGGCACCGTTTCATTATTGCGGATCACCCTGACCCGCCTGTCGTTCCTGTATTCTTCAATTATCAAGTCCGTCCCGTCAGTTGAAGCATTGTCAACGATGATGAACTCGAAAGGTTCATAGTCCTGGGCCAGGATACTTTCGATGGCCTCCCTGACATAAGCTTCCCCGTTGTAGACAGGAAGAAGCACACTGAGCAGTGGATTCAAAATCACGCAATCCCTTCTAATCCGAACCCTGTGTATTAACTTATTAACTTATTTCAAGAATAGGGCCTCGGATTGATCTTTTCCCGAAATATATAGGCGGCTCCCCGCAGGCGTTCGTCAAGGTAATCCCGGGGGCTTTTGCCGGATCGGCGTAGCTGGGGCCACAATTTTAGGGTTCCGTAAAAAGCGGCCGGAAAGGCCAGCCAGCCATAGCGCCGGGCATCGTATGCACCCTTGAAAATATTGTGGACCGCCTCATAACGGCCGAACGATCTGATCGTGCTCACCGCCGGATGTTCGACAATGTATTGCGGAATAAATTTGACCCTGAGGCCGGCCTTCAGGCAGTCGTGTATAAATATCGATTCTTCGCCAAAGCTGTTCAGTTTGCTGCCCAGGCCGAAGCGCTCATCAAAATAAAGTCCCTTTTCTTTGATCCGATCCAGGCGGAATACTATCTCCAGGGTCGATATGTAGTGATGTTCCTCCTCGTCCAGCAGGTAAGGCCGGTGGGCATACTCTTTGTACTCCGGTTCGCCCGGAGGGGTAGCAATCTTAAAGCAGGCCACACTCAGGTCCTGGTCGTCGTTAAAAGCACTCTTTACATTTTCCATATACTCGTCCCGGTAGCGGACGTCATCGTCAGCCAGGATGATAATGTCACCGTCGGCCAGGGCCAAAGCATTGTTTCGGTTGCGGCAGAGCCCTCTCCCTTCAATCTGGACTACACTGATGTCCTTTCTGTTCAGAGCGGCCGGGATCTTCCTGTATTTCTTGCTCGTTACCTGGTGCGAAACGATATACTGCAGGTCATCTCGCTGTGGCAGCAAAATGTTCGGAACGCTTTTAATGCCCTGGTCCAGGGTGGCCACGAGGATGTTAATCCGCATCGGCCAAAAACCTCCTGTACCAATCGACTGTCAGTTCCAGAGCCCGCTCCAGGTTGTAAATAGGAGCCCAGTCCAGCATCCGCCGCGCCTTTTCGGCACTCAGATACTGCCGGCGGATTTCGCATGAGGCCTCACCCAGAATTTCCGGTTCCAGTTCCGATTGCATCACCTGCAAAATTTTCTCCACCATCTGCAGGACCGTAAGTTGATTTTCCGTTGAAAAATTAAAAGCTTCCCCGGCCAGCGATGGATTATCAACCATTTTTTCAGCCAGCAGCATATAGGCAACCGCCCCGTCTTCGATGTAGAAATAATCGCGCACAAACTCCCCATCGGAGCGAATCAGCGGCCTTTCATCCCTTATAACAGAGCGGATGGTCCCGGGAACTATCCGGTTCCAGTTCAAATCACCTCCGCCGAAAAAGTTACCGCAGCGGGTAACGGCAACAGGCAAATTAAAGGTTGCCTGATAGCTGTATGATATTAAATCAGCACAGGATTTGCTCACATCATAGGGATAGCGCCCCTGCAGGGGTAAATCTTCATGGTAGGGAAGAACATCATGTTCGCCGTAGGCCTTATCCGATGAGGCAACAATAATCTGTCCCACCAGGGGGCTGCGCCTGCAGGCTTCAAGGATAGACCAGGTGCCTTCTATATTGCTCTCGAAAGTCGATACGGGGTTGCGGTTGGCAATGGGGACGATGGTCTGGGCGGCAAGATGAAAAACAGTCTTTACCTCGTACTCGCCGAGGATCCTCTCCAGCAGGCAGCGGTCTGTAATATCACCGCGTACCAGGTTTACCTTCTCCACCAGTCCATCCCGCAGGAGCCTCGCTCCCGGGACCCAGTCCCGCACCAGGCAGACTACCGCAGCCCCGGCCCCAATGAGCCGCTCCACCAGCCAGCCGCCCAGGAAACCGCTCGCCCCGGTGACCAGCACCGGCCTGTCGCGCCAGAATTTACTTGTTTCAGTCAATTTTCTCCCCTGCCCGCCATTCAATATTTTTCCCTGTCAAATCAATCGTAACACCGATAATTTCTGTCTCTTCCCTTTCCGATCAGCCCATCAGATTACAACTCTTCAGATCACTCTATATCATTTCACTCTATATCATTACCTGACAGATACACTGCTTTAAATAGCCACCGCTATTACTCTTAACCGTAAACAGAGTTGCCTTCTCATGGCTTCAGTTCACGAATGCAAACCATTTCCCAAACAACTTTCCTGCAAGCACCAGTTGAAAAATTTACCATATCTTCCACGGTGCGCTCCCGCTCTGCCAGTATTTCTCCAGGATCTTCAGCTCGCGGTATGTATCCATGCACTGCCAGAAGTCGTCGTGCCGGTAAGCCACCAGCTGCCCGTCGGCGGCAATATTGCGCAGCGGCTCGCTTTCCCATGGCTGATCGCCTTCAATATAATCCAGGGCTTCCCTTTCAACAACAAAAAAACCACCGTTGATCCAGCCTCCACCGCTGAGCGGTTTTTCCACGAAACGGGTAATCAGGTCACCGTCGGTGAATTCCAGGCTGCCGAAGCGGGCCGGCGGTCGCACTGCCGTTACCGTCACCAGCTTGCCGCTGTCGCGGTGAAACTGCAGCAGTTTCTGCAGATCCACATTGCAAACTCCGTCACCGTAGGTGAGCATGAAAGTCTTTTCGTCCAGCCAGGAACGCAGCTTCTGCAGCCGCCCACCCGTATTGGTTAGCAGGCCTGTTTCCGCCAGGTGGACCAGCCAGTCCTCCTGGACAGCATCGTGCACCTCAACAGTCCCGTCAGCCAGGGAAATTGACACGCTGCCGTTCATGCAGAAATAATCGTGAAAATAGCGTTTGATCATCTCGCCCTTGTAGCCAAGAGCAATGACAAATTCCTTGAAACCGTAGTGGGCATAATGCCTCATGATGTGCCAGACGATGGGCCGGCCGCCGATTTCGACCATCGGTTTCGGCCGGGTCACCGTTTCTTCGGCCAGCCTCGTTCCCATTCCACCGGCCAGGATAACCACCTTCATACTGCAACCTCCCTGTAACAGTTGAACCAGGTGATCGGGCAGTGACGCCTTTATCTCCGGTTCAGGAAAATTTTAAATCACCATTAATTCTATAATTTTATCACACTCACTGTGTCTCCGCTTCCCTGCAGCGGACGATCTCCCTGTAGAGGTTGACCGTCTCCTCGACCATCCGATCCAGGGTAAAATATTCCCGGTAGCGCCTGCGCCCCTCTGCACCCATTTCCCGGCGCAGCTCGGGTTTGCTCAGCAGTTCTGATAGGGCTTCACATAGCCGCCCCGCATCGCCAGGCGGAAATAGAAAACCGTTTTCCCCTTCTCTAACCGCCTCTTTCACCCCGCCTGCATCCGAAGCAACCACCGGCAAACCGGCCCTCATCGCCTCAAGAATGCTCAGGGGGAATCCTTCACGCCTGGAGCTGAGGACAAAGATCTGGTTACGGGCCAGTATTTCCTGCACGTCCCTTCTCATCCCTAAAAATGCCACTCTATCGCCGATACCCAGCTCGCCAACCAGCTTTTCCGCTTCAAGCCTGCCCCTTCCCTCGCCGACAAGCTCCAGGGACCACTGCAGATCCTTCAACCCGCTTAAAGCTTTAAGCACAGTCAGATGATCCTTCGGTGCGGCAAAGCGGGCCACCATTACTATCCCCGGCGGTTCGGCACCCGGATCTGCCAGACCCTGTTCTTCAATATCGGGCAGCCCGTTATGAATAACAACCATCTTTTCTTCGGGTATAACCTTCAGGGCAGCCGCCGCCGCACGTTCGCTTTCGGCAACCACGATCACCCGGTCCCCCAGGCGCGAAAATATTTTCTCCACAAAGCGGTAAAACTGCCCGGCGGCGCTCTTCTCCCTGCCGGTAAAGAGAAACCCGTGAGAAGTGTGGACAACCGGCAGCCCCAGGGAACGGGCAGCCCACCGGCCCAGCAGTCCGGCCTTGTTTGAATGGGTGGCCACCAGGTCCGGCTGCAGCTCCTGCAGTACAGACCTCATCTCCCGCAAAGCCCGCCAGTCCTGCCACGGCCTGATGGGATGAACCAGATCTTTCAACAGCCGGTATGGCACCTTTCTTTCATCAAGCTGTTCGAAGAGCACTCCTCCAGCACCGGCCAGAACAATGACCTGCTCTCCCCGTTCCTGCAGGGCAGCCGCAAGGTCGCGGACATGAACCTGGGCCCCGCCAAGATCGTCAGCCCTGGTGATGATAAAAGCTATTTTAATATTTTTTCCTCCCCATCAACATCATCCGGTTTTCAAAATACCATCCGGCCGAATATCGAATCCCGCTATCTATCTTTACAAAAGCTGCTTCAAACTTACATCTCTTCCGAACAGATGCCAGATTCTAAACCCTTCAAAAACCGGCGAAAACCTTCAAAAACAGAGTAAATTTCGATTTCGATCCCGAGCCAGCTATCCATCCCGCTCTACCGGCCGATTCCGCTGTATTTGAAGCCACATCCCGCCAGTTCTTCGGCGTCAAGCATGTTACGGCCGTCAACCAGAACCTGCCTGTTCATCAGGGAGCCAATCTCCGGCCAGGGAAGATGACTGAACTCTTCCCAGTCAGTGAGAATAACCAGGGCGTCGCTGTCCCGGGCCGCTTCTTCCACTGTCCGGCAGTAAACTACATCCTGATCGGGAAAAGTCTGCCTGTATTTATTTTCGGCCACCGGATCGTAAACTTTAACCCGCGCTCCCATATCCAGGAGCATGCGGATCACCTCGATGGCCGGTGATTCCCTGATATCGTCTGTATTCGGTTTAAATGCCAGTCCCAGCACCCCCACGGTACTGCCGCGGATCACCTTCAGCATTCCCTGCAGCTTCTCAATTACCCTGACCTTCTGGCGATAGTTGACCTCCAGGGCTGCCTGGACCATCTGCAGATCACAGTTATACTGCCCGGCAGTGAAGAGGATCGAGCGGACATCTTTGGGGAAACAGCTGCCGCCCCAGCCAACGCCGGCATTGAGAAAACCGGGTCCGATCCGCCGGTCCAGGCCGATCCCCTTGGCCACCTCCGTGATATCAGCCCCTACCTTTTCAGCGATGGCCGCAAATTCGTTAATAAAAGATATCTTCATTGCCAGGAAGGAATTGGCCGTATACTTGATCAGCTCGGCGCTGGTGGGACTGGTGGTCACCAGTGCCGGCAGGTTGTAACCCTCCGGCCGCGGCACAGCCTGCGGTGGAATGAAAATCTGTTCCAGGATAGGTGCATACATCTGGCGGATTAAATTGAGGGCCTGCATGTCCTCCGCTCCCACCACAATACGGTCCGGGTAGAGAGTATCGTGCAGGGCATTCCCCTCCCTTAGAAACTCGGGATTGGAAGCAACAGAAAAGCAGCAGCTCTCGCCCCGTTTCTCCAACTCTTCTTTGATCACCGTCTCCACCCGGCGGGCCGTTCCGATAGGCACCGTTGACTTGTTGACAATCACCGGGGGCTTCTTTGGATCCATAGCCCGGCCGATTTCGCGGGCCACAGCTTCCACATAGCTCAGATCGGTATCGCCGTTACTTTTTGCCGGAGTGCCCACGGCAATGATCACGATATCGGCACCGGGCAGGTGTGAGAGCAGGTCGTCGGTGAAACTGACCGCCCCGTCATCATCCGTAATCAACTCTTCCAGGCCCGGTTCATAGATGGTCGATATCCCTCGCTCCAGCTTTTCAATGATGGCCCGGTCCTTGTCCACACAGGTAACCCGGTGGCCGATATAGCCGAGAGCCACCCCCGTAGTGAGACCCACATAACCGGTGCCCACTATAACAATGTTCAATTTTTCGGCATCCTTCAAATCCAGTTCATCCTTCCCAAACAAACTTCAATAACGTGAAACATTTCTCTTTTATTCTTCAGATCATCAAACAGTGGTTATGATTAACAATACTGAACCTCAATATTTCCACTTCAACCAGCAGGTGCGAATTATGCTTAACATCCAGTTAAAATATTTTTGATAAAATTTTTAAGCTTTCTTGAGTTTTGCCTTCCACCACTTAACCGTCTCTTCCATTCCCTCCTGCATGCTGTAGCGGGGCATCCAGCCCACTTCCCGGTTCAGCCGCTCGGTATTGGCCAGCAGCAGTGAAGGGTCGTCCTCAGCTGCCGCAATTGCCCCCAGCCTTATTTTCCCCTCTTTCCCCACAAGCTCACCGGCCAGCATGATCAGATTTTTCAGGGCAACCGGGCTGCCGGAGGCAATATTAACCGGACCGGTCACTTCGCTTTCCAGCAGGGCCACCAGGGCCGCCGCTGCATCCCTGATATATAGATAATCGCGGATCTGTTCGCCGTGAGTGCAGAAGGCATCTTCATTCTTAAGCAGGGCTGAAATTACCGAGGGCACCAGGCGGTCTTCATGCTCGCCCGGCCCGTATAAAAAAAAGAGCCTGCCCCAGGCCGTGCTCAAATTTGCCTCGCGCCCGGCTGCAGCGGTAATTTCATGGAGAGCATTCTTGCAAATTCCATAGAGCGTAGCCGGCTTCAACGGAGTGAGATTTTCGGTACAGTAGCCATAACCCCAATCGTATTCAGCACAGCTGCCGGCCATTACCGCCCGCCGTCCGCCGGTTTCGATAAAATCATGCAGCAGGCCCAGGCTGGACTTGACCCAGCGCAGATTTTCCAGCGAACTCCAGTAAACCCCGTGAGTTACGTCCCAGGCCAGGTGCAACATATACTCAGGCTTCACGTCGGCCATCAACCGCAGAACATGTTCTCCGTTGTGCAGGTCGGCATGGTGCCACTCCACGTCCTCGCGGTAGTCATTCCACCGCCCCCTGGAGCTAACCGCATGGACATTGAAGCCCCTTTCCAACAGCGCTTCCAGACAATGGGCACCTATAAAACCACGCGCTCCCGTAAGTAAAACTTTTTTCATCCTTCATAATCCGGCAGTTGCCGATCCTTCTCCGAGATAACCGGATCGGATAGGGGCCACTTAATGCCGAATGCCGGATCGTTCCACCTCACTCCCCGGGCATATTCTGGTGCATAAAACTGCGACATGAGATAATGAACCGCCGTGTCATCCTCCAGCGTCTGAAAACCGTGGGCAAAGCCCTCCGGCACATAGAGCAGGCGCCTGTTAAAAGCGCTCAGTTCCACCCCCAGCCACCGGCAGCAGGTTGCCGACTGCGGACGCAAATCGATTATTACGTCATACAGCGAACCGTGGACACACTGAACCACCTTCGCTTCGGCCATCGGCTCCACCTGGTAGTGCATCCCCCGCAGGGTACCCCTTTTTTGGGTCTGGGATAGATTGGCCTGGGCTACCGTAAAATTCAATCCCTGATGGGCAAATTCCTGCCGGCAGAAAGTGCGGGCAAAAAAACCTCTTTCATCTTCCACCGCTTCCAGTTCCAGCAGGTAAGCCCCACCCAGATCTGTTTCCTTAAATTTCATTAATAATCAGTCCCTCCAATCCTGCAAAAACAAAAAGGTTGACTAAAAATAGATAACCGGCCTTTTCCAACGAACTCTACGCTGACCGGTTCACTCCTTAATATACCCATATTGGATTCTTTAACTGCCACCTGCCGGGTGCGTCCCTCACAATACCTGGCAATATTCTCTACCTGAAAAATACAGCCCGTATTTCCTCCACTATTGGCTCCATGTCATCAATAAGAGCCATAACCTCTTCGGACTGCTCCATGTTGAGCTCCCCGCCGCTCGTTTCGATCATCTCAATTGTTCCGCTTACTTTCTCTTTCAGCTGCTCCAGTTTATCCAGGGCTGCCAGCACCTCGCTTCCTTCCAGCAGCCGTTCCTTTTCTCCCCGCACTACTACAACCTGCCAGGAAGTAATTTCTTCTTCAGTAGGGAAATTACCATTCCTGTAAAGGTTTTCAATCTCCGCCAGCTTTCCCTGCTGTTCCTTTAGCCAGCCTATTCTTTCTTCGTCGTAGCGCAGCGGAAGCTCCTCCTGGTAGGGCTCCCTGATCCAGCCCTGCAGATCGGGTTTAAGATCAAGCAGCGCTTCGTTCATCTCTTCAATATATTCATCTACCGCCACCAGGTCAGCCTCGTCAAACTCTTCTTCCACGACCTCTTCGCTGCATCCACTGAACATGGCAGCAACCGCAACAAGGGCCATGATCACAAGAACTTTTTTCATTGGACCACCCCCGAAAATATTTAAAACGCTTCAACCTGCGGGATGAAAACAACAAAACGGCCACCCCAGTCCCTGATGCCCTTCATCTGCCCGGCAATTTCTTCCCGCAGATTCCAGGGCAGAATGAGCAGATAATCCGGTTTAGTCTCGAATATTTTTTCCGGTTCGTAGACGGGAATGCGGCTGCCCGGCAGGTAAAGGCCCTGTTTGTGAGGACTCCTGTCGACAGTATAATCGATAAAGTCGGTGCCAATGCCGCAGTAATTGAGCAACGTATTCCCCTTGGCCGGGGCTCCGTAACCGGCAATACTTTTACCTTCATCTTTGATCCCGATCAGAAATTTTAGAATTTCCCTCTTGACCTTTTTTACCTCCGCATCAAAAGCCCGGTAAGTTTTCAGATCCAGGAGGCCTTTTTCTCTTTCAGTTTCAAGTAACTCTTCCAGCCTGCCCGTGGGCCTGCGCCCATTATTTTCGTCATGGGCGGCAAAAATGCGCAGCGACCCTCCGTGAGTAGGTAGCAATTCCACATCGAATAGAGAAAGTCCGTGAGCGGCAAATATCCGGGCGGCCGTGCTCAGGGAGTAATAGGAATAATGTTCGTGGTAGATAGTATCAAACTGGTTCTGCTCCATCAGGCTCAGCAAATGGGGGAATTCCATGCTGATCACCCCGTCGGGTTTGAGCAGCTTTTTCATCCCCTCCAAAAGGTCATTGGTACGGGGTATATGGGCCAGCACATTATTGCCGATGAGCAGATCAGCCTCTTTCCCTGCCGCCGCCAGCTCTCCGGCCAGCCTGCTGTCAAAGAAACTGGCCACCGTTTCAATACCCTGCTCCCGGGCAACCGCAGCAACGTTGGCCGCCGGCTCAATCCCTAAAGAAGGGATGCCTGCTTCCATAAAAAAGCGTAGCATATAGCCGTCGTTACTGCCGATCTCGACGACCCTGCTGTTGCTGTCAAGTGCAAATTTTTTAATTGCTTCCCCGGCAAAATCTGCGGCATGTTTCAACCAGCTGTCGGAGTAAGAAGAAAAATAAGCATATTCGCTAAAAATATCCTGCGGCCTGCTCTGTTCATTCAGCTGAACCAGGAAGCATTCAGAGCAGACATAAACATGCAGGGGGTAAAATGGCTCCACTTGATCAAGGTCGGCTTCTTTGCGATAAGAATTGGCCAGAGGTGAAACACCGAGGTCGACAAATGTATCTGTAAGCGGTGTTCCGCAAAAGCGGCACCGCCTTTCTTCTCCATTGCCAGTACCCATCAAAACCTCCGATCTCAATTCCGCCCCTTTTTATCCGCATCAATGAGCTGTCTCCGCCCGGTCACAGTCATATTATGGCGCTTGTGGCCATCATATTATGCGGTAAGGGATTAAAATGCTCTGCGCTTCAATAAATGCATATGACGATGCTCTTCATCTTCCACTATCCTGCTCATCGATTCACTCGATCTTCTTCCCTTTTAATTGACCAGCGGTGCCTCTACGGGAGCTGGAATAACTTCCTCCAGGGCCCCCCTGACCATGAGCCGGTAATCAGGGTTGGAAACATGTGGCGGCTCGCAGGTCTGCAGGGTAATGGCCGGGTAATCGGTGCTGTATATTGGCGACCAGTCGTATTTATCAAAGACTCTCACCCACTCGACCTTGTAATGGAACCGGTAGCCGGCGACATCAAGATAAATATCATCGCCTTCTTCAAGCTTGTCGATGTTCAGGAAGAAGTTCCAGCGGCCGGCGCGGTGTCCTGCAAAGGCTATATTGCCGCCTTCGGTGCTCGGAAGATCACTCATCTGGAAATGGACCGGCCCCTGGTCAAGGAGCTTTCTATCGAAAACATCTCCGTCTCCGACTGTCATTAGATCGGTATCAAGAGCCGGGATAACCAGTCGCATCGGTTCCCATTCCCTGATCTCAATAACCTCTTCTTCTGTTTCTTCCTCTTCCCGTTCAATATTCCGGAAGCCCGCTGTTGCTTCGTACGATTCACGAAGCTGATTCTGACGGTATTTAACCATCAGGTGCTGTGCTCCCGTGTAACCCAGGATCCCGAGTCCGGCAATGATCAGCACGGTCGCCGCTATACGGTAAAATCTGTTCGAACCGTTCGGCTTTTTCTTCTTTTTCTGGTCCTTCCTTGATTCAGCCATAATATTTCCTCCCTGTGCTCGTCTTTATCTATTTATTTTTCCCTTCAGGCAGCAGACAATCGTAAAAAGCTTTTAGTTCCTCCTCGCTCTCCCGCCCTTCAATAACCTTCACTTTGTTCTTTTCCTGCTCCGTCAGCTGGCCCGCTATTCTTGCAGCGACCGCCTTACCCTCCGCTGTAATGGATTTCGCTGAAGCCAGAAGGTTTTCTTCTTTTCGGGCCCGGCTGCGGGCGAAGAGGCCTGATATAAATCCTCTTTTAGCTTCCTCTTCATCAAATCCTTCCCGCATTTCCAGGACCAGGGGCACTTTTAACTCCCGGCTCAATTCCTCCCCCGCTATGGCAGTGCTTAAAGGCGGGGCTACAACCAGGATCAGATCTGGCGCCGGCAACATTCGCCCCTGCTGGTTGATTAAGCAGGCAAATTCTTTATTCCCCTTATTCCATAAATCTTTAAGCCCCATATCCGGGGCATTGAAAGCAACCAGGACCAGCCCTTCTTCTTCCGTCAGCCCTATCTTTTTTCCACTGAGATTAAAATTCATTCCTTCAGCCGGCAAAAAAACCGTTACCCTGTGTTCCTGCTTGACCCACTGCCGGCCAATTTTGATTAAACGATCTTCCCGCGGACCCGGCGGATTCAGATGCCGGCCTATTATATAAATATGCATATAATCGCCTTTCCATATAGCCTGCTCTATATAATCTTCACACGAATATTATACAATATACTGGCGGGCATATCCCCTCAAAAATTACGTATCACTGGGATTAAGATGATACAGTTTTCTTCTTTTCTTTTCTTCTAATATTTTTGTCATTCCATGGTCATTCACATCCCACACCTCTGAAACATATTATAACAATATAAGATATCATTGTATATATTCTACGATATCGCCATCTCAATTTTTAAACAAAACAAAAAGAGCTGTTTCCTTCCCGATGACAAACTAAAGCGTAATAGCATAAACCTTTTAACACTTGCCCTTTAACTGGTAGGAATTACAAAAATGATGTCGAAATCTTTAACAAAGACGGGCATTATGATTGCAATGGATATTTCAACACGACTACCAAAGGCCCCCATAATAGAACGAAATAAAGGTGATTAAAATTGTTTTTCCCTCAGCATGGCAAAACCGGCAGCAAATATTTACTGACCACAGCTGCCATTTTTCTGCTATTTATTTTCATAGCACTGCTTAATACCAGTGGCTGTGCCAAAGAACCTGTTTATGAAGGCGAGATGATGGGAGATCTGCCTGACGGCTTCGGGACCTGGAAGCATCCTGGCGGCTCATATTACGCCGGCGAATTTAAAGAAGGATTGCGCCACGGCCGGGGCACCTGGATCCACCCGGACGGCATCCGCTATGTTGGCCAGTGGCAGGAAGACGAGTACCATGGTCTGGGCGCCCTTATTATAAAGGGACAGCGCTACATGGGCTGGTGGAACAAAGGAGATAGAGAGGGCCCTGGAGTACAGCAGTGGGCTGACGGCCGCCTCTACAAAGGCAACTGGCTCGATGACCGTCCCCAGGGATACGGGATTATGGAAAAACCGGACGGTTCACTTTACCGGGGCTACTGGCAGGAGGGTTACCGGCAGGGACAGGGTACAGCTATCTATCCTGACGGCTCGCAGTATATCGGGCATTGGGAATCGGACAAACGCCATGGCTACGGCTGCCTGACCCGGGCTGATGGCTCTATCTATGGAGGTGAATGGCTAAAAGACAGTTTACAGGGTGAAGGAACCCTGACCAGGACCGACGGAACAATAGTCAGCATAATCTGGTCAAACGGCGAAATGCATGAAATACCGATTGAACGCATAGAACTCGATACTGAAAACCTGACCCTGGTCGCCGGTGAAGAAGCAACCCACCTGACCGCTACCGTTATCCCGGCCAAAGCAACAAACAGTGAGATCACCTGGACCAGCAGCAATCCGGATGTCGCAGCCGTCGAAGACGGCCTTGTGCAGCCACTTTCACCCGGAAACGCCCTGATTACTGCTATAGCGGGCGACAGCAACCACAGCGCAGCCTGCCAGATAACTGTCCTCCAAAAATACATCGGCGTTTCCGGTATAAAACTGGACCGCTCTTCCCTCTACCTGCGAACAGGGGAAACAGCCATCCTTATCGCCACTCTCTTTCCTGCCGATGCCTCAGATAAAACGATTTACTGGCACTCCAGCGACCCCACTGTAGCCACAGTAGCCTCCCAGGACCGTCAGAGAGCCCTTGTAACAGCCGTTGAAGCGGGACAGGCCATAATTACCGCCACTGCCGCTGAAAACGTCCTCACCGCCCGCTGTACAGTCAGCATAACCATGCAGCTAAGACCTGAAGACAGGATAATTGTTCCTCGCCTTGTTGGCAATGATCTTGATGCGGCCAGGGCCATGCTCAGCGAAGAAGGACTGGTGGAGGGGGATATATCATATGAAACCCACCTGATCGCTCCTGAGGGTCAAGTCATCAGGCAGGATCCCCCGGCAGGATCCTCTGTTCAGCGCGGCCGCCTGGTCAACCTGGTCGTCTCCAGTGGCCAGCCGGAACCGGAAAACAGCAGCCCCCTGGATTGAACCGGCTATTATATAGATTCATTCCTCCTCCG
>JAGYMW010000043.1 GCA_018400435.1 Bacillota bacterium
ACGGCAATCTTCACATTCTAAGCAGGCGCCCTTTTCTCCCCTGTTCCGGCAGAGAATAGCCTGGGCCAGAGCTCTGCCCCAGCTCCTTTTCCCACTGCCCGCAGGGCCTGTCAGAAGAACAGCATGACTGAGCTTGCCGTTCATTAAGGTACGGGTAAGCCGGGCTCTCGTTTCAGGTTGTCCGGCCAGACATTCAAAGTTCATGTGGCCGCCCCTTTTCATCCTGACCAACAATCAATTTTTCGACCAGGCACCAAATCTGTTCACCCTGCACTTCTGCATCGGTAGAAGCATCAATGATCGCAACTCGCTGTGGATCCTGACGAGCAATTTCCAGATAACCGCAGCGAACCCGCTGGTGGTAATGCAGGTCATTGCTTTCCATCCTGTCGGCGAAGCTGCCGCGCCTTGCAGCGGCAGCTTCGACAGACAAATCAAGCAGAATCGTCAGATGAGGCTTAAGGCCTCCGGTTGCCTTATCATTAAGCATACGAATCCAGTTTAGATCGACTCCTCCACCATAGCCCTGGTAGGCAAGGGTGGAATCGGCAAAGCGATCACCCAGGACCAGTTTGCCCTCCAGCAAAGCAGGAACGATAACCTGTTCCGTGATCTCGGCCCGGGCAGCCATATAAAGCAACAGTTCCGATGTAAGGGTGAGAGGGTAGCTATTCTGTAGAAGAATCCGCCGGATATTTTCTCCGGCAGGGGTTCCGCCAGGTTCACGGACTGCCACAAAAGGTGCTCCATGCCGTTTTAAATTATCCTGCAGTATTTGTGACTGGGTCGACTTCCCGCAGCCATCTATCCCTTCCAGTGTAATAAACAGGCCGTGCGTTTTAAACACCTCTTTTTTTCACCGGCCGGGCTGCTGTCAATTCAGTCAGATTGACCTCTCCGGTTAGGAGAAAGGGATCACCAATACTCTTTCTTATAGAAAAACGAAAGGAGTTTAAAAACTGTAATTGGGTGCTTCCTTGGTAATCTGAACGCCGTGGGGGTGGCTTTCTTTCAAGCCGGCTCCTGAGATACGGATAAAGCGCGTTTTCTGCTGCAGTTCTTCAATATTAGCCACACCGCAGTAACCCATCCCCGCTCGCAGTCCGCCGACCATCTGGTACACCATGTCGCCAACAGTTCCCCGGAAAGGAACCCTGCCTTCAATGCCTTCCGGAACAAGTTTTTGTTCGTATTCCTGGAAATAACGATCCCGTGATCCTCCTTCTTTCATTGCGCCCAGCGAGCCCATACCGCGGTAAACCTTATAGCTGCGCCCCTGAAATATTTCGAATTCGCCGGGGCTCTCTTCGGTACCGGCAAGCAGGCTGCCAATCATAACGGCTGATGCACCGGCAGCCAAAGCCTTGGTAACATCACCGGAAAACTTTACTCCGCCATCTGCAATAATGGGAATATTATATTTACGACAAGTCCGTGCTGCTTCGAAAATAGCTGTTATCTGGGGAACGCCGATCCCGGCGATAACCCTGGTCGTGCATATTGAACCGGGCCCCACTCCGACTTTCACAGCATCCACACCGGCGTTTATTAAATCCCGGGCACCATCAGCGGTAGCCACATTGCCACCCATAAGCTCGGTATCTGGTAAAAGTCTTTTGATCTCCTTAGCCGTATTCAGCACAGTCTGAGCATGGCCATGAGCAGAATCAACAACAATCAAATCCGCTCCTGCTTCGGCCAGTGCCTGCGCCCTGGCGATGGCGTCACTGCCTACCCCAATAGCTGCCGCTGCCAGCAGACGTCCATTACCATCCTTGGAAGCACGGGGATACTGAATAGTTTTTTCAATATCCTTGATCGTAATTAATCCTTTTAAATTAAAATGATCATCTACAATGGGCAGTTTTTCAATTTTATGTTTGCGTAAAATTTCCTGGGCTTCTTTGAGAGTTGTCCCTTCAGGAGCAGTAACCAACTTTTCACGGGTCATCGCTTCGCCGATGGGACGGGTATAGTCTTCTTCAAAACGCAAATCGCGGTTGGTGATAATCCCTACCAGTTTTTCTCCAACTGTAATGGGTACCCCGGAAATACGGTATCGTTCCATCAGAGCGGCGGCATCATTAAGTATGTTCTCGGGAGAGAGTCTGAAGGGATTGGTAATAACACCATGCTCCGAACGTTTAACCTTATCAACTTCTTCAGCCTGTTTTTCTATCGTCATATTGCGGTGGATTACTCCAATGCCGCCTTCACGAGCAATGGCAATAGCCATGCGCGCTTCCGTAACGGTATCCATACCCGCTGACAGGAGGGGTGTATTCAGCTTGATATTTCTGCTGACCCGTGTGGTTATGTTAACATCACGGGGAAGCACTGTTGAATGGGAAGGAACCAGCAAAACATCATCAAAAGTCAGCCCCTCCCATGAAAATTTATCTGTTTCCAAGATACTCTCTCCTCGCTGTATAAATAAGGTTATTTATTTAAATGATCATAGCAAACCCCCCGTGCAGTGTCAACTTGCATTGCCCAAATATGGGGCAGGATTAAGGTATAACAAAGGCGAATTTTATTTTAACAAGGAGGAGGAAGGACCTTGCCGTATCTGGATCTCGCAGAAGGACGCTGCTTTTATTCCGGCAACAACAACTGCGGAGGTATGCCCGTTCTCTTCTGCCACGGGTCAGGCGGTAGCCATCAACACTGGCTTTACCAGTTACAAGATCTCGAAAATATATGCAACCCGGTGGCCGTAGATCTGCCCGGGCACGGTCGATCGGAAGGGGCACCGGCTGAAAGCATTGATCACTATGCCGCCTGGCTTTATCAGGTCAGTCAGACCCTCGGTTTTAAATCTCCTCTGCTTGCCGGACATTCTATGGGAAGTGCAATTGCCCTTACGATGGGGCTCCGTTATAGTTCCGCTGTAGGAGGTTTGATATTGCTCGGCAGCGGATGCCGGCTGCGGGTCCTGCCGGATTTCCTGGACAACCTGAAAACAGGCGTGGTGCCGGCTCAACTGCTTGATTATCTGTACGGGCCAGATGCCCCGGAAGCTCTGCTCAGAATGGGCAGGAGAGAACTGGAAAATGCCGATCCCGCAGTCTATTACGCCGATTTAAATGCCTGCAACAATTTCGATGCCACCGAAGATCTGCCCGGCATTGCCCTTCCGACGCTGATTATCTGCGGCAGTGAAGACCGTCTCACTCCGCCTAAATACAGTCATTTTATGAAAGACAAAATGCCCCGCAGTTCACTGGAGATCATACCGGGAGCGGGACATATGGCCATGCTGGAACAACCGGATAAAGTCACCCGGGTAATATCCCGGTTTATAATGGATCAAAACAGTTCATAGCCCAAAAAAATGTGGTATCTAAAAGCGCTTATGGAATGAAAGGATGGTGGGAATGTCTCAAAAAAGAAGTTATTTCAATCTCGACGTTACCTTCACAGAAGCCGTTAAACAGTTGGAAACATGCGATCCCAATGCAATAGCAGCCAGGGCTGCCGCTGAATTCGACAGCGGAGAAAGCCGATTCAGGCTCTCCTTTATTGACAGCAATTATTTGGTCGAGTACCCTTCGGGCAGGGTGACCATGGAAACCGGCGAAAATGCTTCTACGTACATGGCCATTATTCTTCTCCATTACCTGGTTACCGCCGACGGGACTCCCCTTACCGGTCAGTGGATCGCCTTTCGGCATCTTCCCGGAGGACACATTTACATTGATCCTTTTAACAGGAGGGCAGTTAACCCCTTTTTAAAAACTTTCGGTGAACAACCGGAAGATTTTCAGCAGGCGGCCAGCGCACTGGGTGGATACCAACTTGCCCTGAGCGGAATAAGTATCGCCATCCCGGTTCTTCCCCGGGTACCAATTTGCTTCATCCTCTGGCCGGGCGATGAAGAAATGCCCGCTTCAGCCAACATCCTCTTCGACGAAGCAGCTTCATCATACCTGCCTACGGAAGATTACGCCCATCTGCCGGCACTGGTAATCGCAGCCATGAAAGAACATGCCAGTTAATCAGGCTCTTTCACATTTCCCTGCGGCCTTCCAAAGCCCGACTGAGCGTGAGATCATCGGCATATTCGATGTCCCCGCCAACCGGCAGCCCAAAGGCAATCCGGCTTACCATAACGGCAAGGGGTTTTAAAAGACCGGCCAGGTAACCGGCAGTTGCATCTCCCTCGACATTGGGGTTGGTGGCAATGATCACTTCTTCAATCCCTGTGTCCCGGATACGATTGACCAGCTGTTCAAGCTTCAGCTCTTCCGGTCCGATTCCGTCAAGGGGCGAAAGTGCGCCGTGCAGAACATGGTAAAGCCCTTTGTACTGTCCACTTCGTTCCAGGATCAGAACATCTCGCGGTTCCTGAACGATACAAAGCAGGTGATGGTCACGTCCAGCATCACTGCAGTAGGGACATTCATCCTCGGCCAGGCTGCCGCAGACGGGACAAAAAGAAAGCCTGTCCTTGGCTTCTACCATCGCCCTGGCGATAGCCACAACTTCTTCACGAGGACAGCCAAGCAAAAAGAAAGCCAGCCGCTGGGCGGTTTTTGGACCGACCCCAGGGAACCGGCAGAACATGTCAACCAGTTTTTTTAATGCACCCGGATAGACCATCTACTGTTTCGGCAACCTCCTTGTTTACAGCATTCCCGGCGGCAGGTTCAGGCCGCTCGTCACTTTTTGCATTTCTGAAGCAACCATCTCATCAACCCGCTGAAAGGCCTCATTTACAGCGGCAATAATCAAATCTTCGAGCATTTCACGGTTTTCTTCCGTTAATACTTCGGGATCTATCTGCAGGGAAACAAGGTTTTTCTGCCCGTTGACTACCACCCGGACGGCTCCGCCTCCGCTGGTACTTTCAACAGTCTTCTGGGCAATTTCTTCCTGCAGTCTGCCCATCTCAGCCTGGGCTTTCTGCAGCTGTTTCATCATTTTTGCCATTCCACCGTTCACGGTCAATATTCCTCCTTATTGAGAATCAATTATTTTCCCTCCGAAGAGTTCCATTGCTTCTTCGGCCCCGGGAGCCGGCGGGTGATCATTTTTTTCTGCAGAAGGTTTCTTCTCCCTGGCCTGGTCATCGCTACTGGCATTTATATTTTTATCCTCGGCAAGATCGGATTTGATGGTAATCGAAGTATCGCAAAAAGCGGAGAGCACATCTTCGACAAGACGGTGATGCGACTCACCCATAATTCTTTCACAGTGAATGGTGTATTCCTGCGGGTAAATCAGGGTTACCAGGTGTCCTTCAAGAGCACCTACGGCAGCGGGCTCCAGCCAGGCGGCAGTACTTCTTTGTCTTTTTTTGATTTCCTGCAGCAGACGCGGCCAGGCTTCTCTAAGCCTTTCCACATTGCTTTCCGTTTCTGAAGAATCCGTCGGTTCCGCCGTTCGTTCTTCTTCCGCAGGAAGTTCCTCAGTTTTGCTTTCGGTAATGCCGGTTTGTGCGTGTGCTTTTTCCTTCATCCGCTCAGGCTGTTCCGTGGTTTCCTGCTGCTCACTTTCAACCGTCGACCGAAATAAAGACTTTTCTTTTACCCTGCCATGCAGCAATCGCAGCAGTCGGATAAAAGCTACTTCCAGGATATACTGCGGAAAATGGGCATGGCGCAGTTCACCACCCACTTCATGCAGCAGTTCTACAGCATCAAACAACCGGACCTGTTCTATCTTCCCCTGATGCTCCTCGATTAACTTTTCAAAACCGTAAAGAGAGCGCCCCGATGTATCCTGATCGCCTTCACCCTGGAGCAGGCGGCTGAAAACAAAAACCAGATCTCTTATAAAAAGCTGAAGATCGCGGCCACTGTAGATAATCTCCTCCAGCGCCTTTATTCCGGAGTCGAGATCATTACCAAGAACAGCTTCTACCAGTGAAGCTATGGTTTCCACCCTGGTAGCTCCTGTTACGGACCGCACTGCCTCCGCTGCAATAATGTCTTCTCCATAAGCAGAACACTGTTCTAGAATACCCAGGGCATCTCGCAGAGAACCGTCAGCCAGGCGGGCGATGAGTCGGATCGCTTCCTCTTCAGCCTGCCATCCTTCTTCCTGCAGAATCCTGGAGAGGCATCCGGTAATCTGGTCAACCGAGAGCAGATGAAAATCAAAACGCTGACAGCGCGAAACGATTGTCGAGGGAAGCCTTGAAGGATCAGTAGTGGCCAGGATAAAGACCACGTTGGGCGGTGGTTCTTCAAGAGTCTTCAGGAAGGCATTGCTTGCCTCGGCAGTAAGCATGTGTGCTTCGTCTATAATATATACCTTGTAGCGGCACTCACCACTGGCAAAACGGGTTCTTTCTCTCAGTTCACGAATCTCGTCTATGCCCCGGTTCGAAGCGGCATCCATTTCAATGACATCTATAGAAATACCGGCCGCAATGTTTTTGCAGTTGGCACATTCTCCACAGGGTTCGGCAACCGGGAACTTTTCGCAGTTCATCGCCCGGGCCATGATCTTGGCCGCCGTTGTTTTCCCGGTGCCCCGCGGGCCGCAGAAAAGGTAGGCATGGGCAACCGTCCCGCGGCTCAGGGCATTGCTTAAAGTGCGGGTTACATGCCCCTGTCCGGTCATCTCAGAAAATTTCTGTGGGCGCCGCCGCCTGTATAAACTTTGATATGCCATCCTTTCCAATCACCTCGGACCTGATAAACAATATTATCAGCGTATGGTATTCCAGTATTTGTTTAAAAGATCAACGATTCGATTGAAATTCTCTTCTTTAACTAAAATATAGTCTGTATTGTAGGTAGAAATGGCAAACGCGCTGATCTTCGCTGCAGCAAGAGGGTTAGCAGTGAAGGCAAAATCCCGATCAGGAAAAAATCAAGCGGTCCCTTGATTCTAATTGCTCGAAAACCGCGTTCTGAAAGACAGGAACCCGGGATCAACTCTTCACAGCAGACAATGGATATCTCTTCCTCGGTTACAATCACTGAAATATGCACTGTTCCTGTCAAGCCACACGGGGAAGGTGCGTTCCCTTCCAGCCGGCATATACCAGGTTTGTAGGCAACACTATTAAATATAATTTGGCATAAATTAAGGCCGCGCACCTGCCTTTGACCGGCACCTCCAGGCGCTTGCCAGGTAGTTAGCTCCAGCCCGGCGCTCCCGTGGCACCCGCAAAATCTCATTTACCGCTGCTTCCTTCCGGACCTGACGGGATTCATGAGCATGCGCCGCACGGGACCAGGCTTTCCATACCACTTTCCCGGGGCTGATCCTGAAACTGCGCGGCCGGGGGCAGGGATTCAACCCCGCTACAGCGGATTGCGGGTTCAGGGCACCGCTATCTCCCCGTCTAGCACGGCCAAACTTAAAAAAATGGCGGAGAGAGAGGGATTCGAACCCTCGAGACAGGGTTTTGCCCCATCTACTCGCTTTCCAGGCGAGCGCCTTCGACCAGCTCAGCCATCTCTCCACGCTGGATTTATAATCTACGACGAACTTATTATACAATGAAAAAGCCGGCTGTTCAACCTCGTTCAGCGGTTGGTCTGCCGGTCAGATTTATTCAAGTACCAGATAAAAGGCCTGTTTTTTTATCCTGTCAATTTTCCCAGCGCCCTTTTCCCATGATTTGAAATGTTTTATTAGCTTATGGATTATGACAGGCCACCCATTGACCGTTGCCCAGATCGGTCTTTTCCGGCTCCATTTCGCTGCAGATGGGCAGTGCTCTGCTGCAGCGGGTGTGGAAATAGCATCCGCTGGGCGGGTTAACAGGACTGGGAACGTCTCCTGCCAGGATGATCCGCTTCCTATTCCTTTCAATTTCCGGATCGGCAATGGGTACGGCGGAAAGCAACGCCCTGGTGTATGGATGCTGCGGATTGGTGTACAAATTTTCACTGGTCACCAGTTCCACGATTTTACCAAGATACATAACCGCCACCCGATCCGAGATATATTTTATCATTGACAGATCGTGGGCAATAATCAGGTAAGAAAGTCCCAGCTCTTCCTGGAGGTTTTCAAGCATGTTGATTATCTGGGCCTGGATCGAAACATCTACCGCCGATATCGGTTCATCGCAAACGATCAGCTCCGGTTCTACTGCCAGGGCCCTGGCGATGCCGACGCGCTGACGCTGTCCGCCGCTGAACTCATGGGGATAACGGTTCATATGCTCGGCACTCAACCCGACCAGTTCAAGGATCTGCTGTACCTTCTCCTGACGTTCTTTCTTGCTGTTGGCCAGGCCGTGGATGTCAATAGGCTCACCGACAATATCACCGACCGTCATCCGCGGGTTAAGCGAGGAGTAAGGATCTTGAAAGATCATCTGCATCTGCCGTCGGTAGCTTTCGGACATTGTTCCATCCTGCCGGAACAAATTTTTCCCCTTGTACAAAACATTGCCGGCAGTGGGCTTGTAAAGGCCAATCAGGGTACGGCCAACTGTAGTTTTGCCGCAACCGCTTTCGCCCACCAGCCCCAGCGTTTCACCAGGTTTTATATCAAAAGACACCCCGTCCACAGCCTTCACAGTGAGAGGGCGACCGATTAACCCTGTTGCCTTGGTAAAATATTTTTTCAGATTGTGTGCTTCAATGATCACTTCTTTTTCAGCTGCTACAGTCATCTTTCGCCAACCTCCCTCACTTTTTGCTCAACCTTCGGCGCCTGAGGGTGTTCAAGCCAACAGCGGACCTTGCTGCGGCCAAAGGCTTCCGGCATTTCGCGGCCGCAGATGACCATGGCGTAATCGCAGCGGGGCAGAAACGGGCAACCGGCAAAATCTTGCAGCAGATCGGGCGGCTGACCCCAGATGGGCTGAAGCCGCTGTTTTTTGGTCATATCAAGGCGCGGAAGTGACTGGAGCAAACCCCAGGTGTAGGGATGATGAGGATTTTTCAGCACCTCGTCAACCGTTCCCGTCTCCACGATCTGACCGGCATACATAACCAGAACACGGTCGGCCATCCCGGCAACGACCCCGAGATCGTGAGTTATCAGGATCAGGGCCATCTGCAGCCGGTTATTAATTTCCTTGATCAACTCCAGGATTTGAGCCTGAATAGTGACATCAAGGGCGGTTGTCGGCTCATCAGCAATCAAAAGCTGCGGATCGCAAGCCAGGGCCATGGCGATCATTACCCGCTGTCTCAATCCACCGCTTAGTTCATAAGGGTATTGTTTGAGCCTGGTCTCAGGAGCAGGGATCCCGACCAGATCGAGTACTTCAACAGCCCGGCGGTTTGCCTCGACCTTGCTCATTTTTTTATGCTGACGGATGCTTTCAATCAGCTGGGTGCGAATGTTGAGCACAGGGTTCAGGGAGGTCATGGGATCCTGAAAAATCATGCTGATGGCATTGCCCCGGATAAACTGCATGCGTCTTTCTGACAGAGAAAGGATATCCTGACCGTTGAAAAAAATTGAACCATCTGTAATCTGGCCGGGCGGTTCGGGGACCAGGCGCATGATTGACTGGGCGGTAACGCTTTTGCCGCATCCCGATTCACCAACAATTGCCAGCACTTCGCCGGCCTGCAGGTCAAAACTTACCCCCCTGACTGCCTTCACCACACCGGCATAAGTTCTAAACTGCACATGCAGATTATTTACATTCAAGAGCTGTTCCAAGATCAGAACCTCCTATTTGCGCATACGCGGATCGAGGGCATCCTGTAAACCATCTCCGAGAAAATTGAACGCCAGCAGTGTCACTGAAATAGCCAGGGCCGGGAACAACAGCAAATGGGGAAACGAACGCAGCGAAGAAAGAGCGTCCGAGGCAAGCATCCCCCAGCTGGCCATGGGAGCAGAAACGCCCAGGCCGATAAAACTCAGAAAAGCTTCGGCAAAAATTGCTTCAGGTATGGAGAGAGTGGCCGTAACAATTATTGGCCCCATGGCATTGGGAATCAAGTGGCGAAACAGTATTTTCCACTTCGGTGCACCTATAGTCTGGGCAGCCAGGGCAAATTCCTGTTCCTTGAGACTCAGGATCTGGCCGCGGACAATACGAGCCATGGGCAACCAGAATACAAGGCCGAGGGCAATAAAGATGCTGTATAAACCGGCTCCACCACCGGTAGCCGGAAAAATCTCCCGAAAGAGGACCATCAGCATGATCACCCATAGTAAAAAGGGAATACTGTAAAGAATATCAACGATCCTCATCATAATATTGTCGACCCGGCCGCCTGCATAACCCGATATGCCGCCGTAAATAACCCCAAACAGGAAAGTGGTCAGGGAAGCAACAAAACCTACGGAAAGGGAGATCCGGGCTCCGTACATTACCCGGACCAGCTGATCCCGCCCCAGGGAGTCGGTGCCAAAGGGATGCTCCATGCTGGGCCCCTGATTCTGCCGGTCAAAATCCTGGTCGGAATAGCTGTAAGGAGAAAAGTAGGGTCCGAAAAGAGAAACAAGCAAGAGGAATACAATAAAAATAAGGCTGATCATGGCCACCGGGTTTTTTTTCAGGCGGCGCCAGGCATCCTGCCAGTAAGTAATGCTGGGACGGACCATTTCGGCCTGCACATCTTTTTCGGTTAGCCTGACGAATAATTCCTTTGGATATTGCAAGGCACTTTACTCCTTCCCGCCTGTAAGCTTGATCCGGGGATCAATCAGTGTATAGGCAAAATCGACAAACATGTTCAGGCCGATCAGCAGTATACTGTAAAATATAGTAAGGCCGAGAATGACCGTATAATCACGGTTATAAATACTGGTTACAAAATGCTTGCCAAGCCCGGGTACGGCAAAAATATTTTCAACGATAAAACTGCCGGTCAGGATAGCTGCCAGCAGCGGCCCCGAATAGGTAATTACAGGAATAATAGCATTTTTGACAGCGTGGACCCAGATTATCCTCAGCCTGGATAACCCCTTGGCCAGGGCTGTGCGCATGTAATCCTGGTTCAGCACGTCAAGCATGCTGGAACGGGTCAGGCGGGCAATAAACGCGGTCGGCAAACCGGCCAGGGCAACAGCGGGCATGATCACATGCTGGGGCGTTCCCCACATGGCAGCCGGTAACAGGCCCAGTCTAAAGGCAAAAACGTACATCAAAAGTGTACCCAGGATGAAACTGGGCACTGATATGCCGATGGTGCTGAAAAACATGGTTATGTAATCAGGCGTTCGTCCCTGATACAGGGCAGCAATAATACCGGCACCCACACCCAGGACAATGGCAATAACAAAAGTCAGCAGGCCAAGCTGAAGCGAAACGGGGAATCTTTCGGAGATGATATCGTTAACCGTCTGCCCGCGGTATTTGTATGAAGGGCCAAGATCGCCCCTGACAACATTGCCCAGGTAGTCGAGATACTGAATATGCAAAGGTTGATCAAGCTTATAACGGGCTTCAATATTCTCTTTAATCGCTTCCGGGATTGCCTTTTCGGTTTGAAATGGGCCTCCCGGAATCAAATGCATGAATATAAAAGTTACCGTAATGACCACCCAGATAGCAAAAAGGGCAGAAAGAAACCTTCGTATCAGGTAACCGAGCATCCGGCAGGACACCTCCAAAGGAAAGCAAGAGGTATACCAAAGGTCATTACCGTCTCTCCAGTATACCTCTTATTGCTTTTTAGTGCAGTCTACTTCTCAATATAGGTAGCTTTAAAGTCTTTTCCGCCAGTGGCAATATTCACATAGCCTTTGACGTAGTCTTTAATCATGATCGGATCAGTGTAATAATAAATGGGGCAGACCGGCATCTCTTCCATCAGGATCTCCTCGAGCCGGTGCATCATTTCCATGCGGGCTACATCATCATCGGTCATCCTGACATCTTTTAGCAAACTATCATATTCCTCGTTACTGAAGCGGGAATTGTTGTTGCCGCTGCCCGTCATCCACATATCGATGAAGGTGTAGGGATCAAGGTAATCGCCGATCCAACCGGCGCGGGCGATCTGGAATGCCCCCTCGTCCCGGGTGTCGAGGTAAACTCCCCACTCCTGGTTAGTCAGAGTGACATTTTCAATGCCCAGGTTCTGTTTCCACATCTCCTGGATCGCCTCGGCGATCATCTTGTGCATCTCGGAAGTGTTGTAGAGAATCTCTACCGAGGGGAAGCCTTCCCCTCCGGGGTAACCGGCTTCAGCCAGCAGGCGCTGTGCTTCTTCAATATCATAGGAGAAAAAGTCGCCGCCTTTTTCGCGGAAGTCGACCCCGTCGGGCTCCGGTATTCCATAAGGCACATAGGCATAAGCCGGAAGTTGACCGCCCTGGGTAACGTTTTCAACAATTACCTCCCTGTCGATGGCCAGAGTCAGAGCCTTGCGGACGTTGACATCATCGAGTGGAGGTTCTTCGATCTGGAAAATGTAGTAGTAGGTACCGAGATAGGGCAGGATATGCAGCTCGCCCGTCTCTTCAAGGCGGGGGATCTCCTGTCCGGGTACAGTGTGGGTCATGTCAATCTCACCGGTTTCGAACATGGTCAGCTCGGTACTCTCATTTTCAACCATGGCAAACATAATGCGATCGAGAATAACGGCTTCTGCATCATAATAGTTTTCGTTGGGAACGAATTCCATCTGTCCCTGTTCCCAGCTGACCAGCTTGAAGGGGCCGTTGCCGACGATGGTATCGGCACTGGTATGCCATCCTTCCGGATCTTCTTCGATGGCCGGCTGGTAAAGAGGATAATAGGTTTTAAAAGCAACCAGCGAAGTGAAGAAGGAAGTGGGCGCTTCAAGGGTGACCTCAAGGGTTTTCTCATCAAGCGCTGTGACCATAACATCGTCAACACTGCCTTCACCGCTGTTATAAGCTTCTGCACCCTTAATATACCAGAGCATATAGGCATAATCAGCCGCCAGCTCGGGATTAAGAACACGTTTCCAGGACTTTTCAAAATCTTCTGCTGTCAGAGCCTCTCCGTTCGACCAGACCAGGCCGTCGCGCAGGTGGAAGGTATAAACCAGCCCATCATCACTGACATCTATCGTTTCGGCTATAGCCGGTTCAGGCAATCCGTCTTCATTGAGACGGGTCAAGCCTTCATAGATCTGCAGCATTATTGTCGCTTCCGGGATCCCGGTGGAAAGATGCGGATCCATGGTTTCCGGTTCGGTTCCGACATTATAGCGAAAAACCATTTCCTCACCGCTGGCTTCTTCGTCGCCATCAGTTGTTCCGTCGTCAGTGGTTCCGCCGTCTCCACCACAACCGCCGACTATCAAAGCCAGGCCAATCAACAGTACTAAAACCACAAAAGATAATTTTTTCAAGCGATGAACCCCCTTAAAAAATTATAAAGTAGCAATATCCTGATGATAATTAAATTCCCTCATCACCTCCACTGACAGGTTTACAACAAAACAAGAAAAAACACTATCAAGGCCACTATAGCTCATATTTATTTATTAAGCAATATATAAATTATTAACAATGCTAATATTTTACGCACAGGCTAGTGTCTTACTTACCTGTGAGTTATTGACAGTGGCGGAGAGAGTGGGATTCGAACCCACGGTGCCTTGCGGCACACACGATTTCGAGTCGTGCGCCTTCAACCGGACTCGGCCATCTCTCCCGATTCAACCTTAATATACAACAGGATCATACCCTTGTAAAGCAATCCTCACCACCGGAGTGTCCTGAATTGGCTCTTTATCTCTTCTTCCGGAAAAATTGGCGCAGCAGGGAAGCGCAATCCTCGGCTAATATTCCGGCAGTAACCTGCAAACAGTGATTGAGCCGATCGTCCCTGATGATATCGTAAAGGGTCCCTGCAGAACCGGCCTTAGGATCGGGTGCACCATAAACCAGCCTGTCAAGGCGGGCCTGGACCATCGCTCCCGCACACATAGGACAGGGTTCCAGGGTCACATATAGTGTACATCCGCTCAGTCGCCAGCCCCCCAGAAGAGTTCCTCCCTGACGAATGACCAGGATCTCAGCATGAGCAGTGGCATCATTAAGTTCTTCCCGGCGGTTGTGATCAGCAGCAATAATGGAATTACCTTTGACCAGAACCGCTCCGATGGGCACCTCTCCACGGCATCCGGCTTTATTTGCTTCACGGTATGCTTCTTTCATGAATTGTTCATCGGTATTCAAAAGCAGTCCTCCCGGTTTATTATAACACCCCGGCAAGAAATAATGCCCCCTCAGGGGCATTATTAAACCGTCTGCATTGCAAAAAATTACTCATCGACACTCATTAAGAATTACCGTTCAAACTGCAGATCATCAACCACATCCCGGAACTCTGCATCGGTTATTGTTTCCAGTTCAATTTTGATTCCATCCCAGGTATCAGTCATAGTCAATGCATCTTCACTTCCTGTTTCCAATTCGGCAATCCTTTCCCAATCGGCCAATCCGCGGTGATAAAGCTCAACATAGCTTGTTGAATCAGATTGAATAAGGCGGTACTGGGTCCTGAACCAGTATCCTTCGGTAGGAACAGCCAAATTAACCATGTCATTCGGTAAAAATTGAAAGTAAACATTATTTTCACCGCTCCTGCCAATCCAGGAACCGACCAGTTGCTCACTGCCAAGCGCTTCAACTGCCGGAGAGTCACCGCTATGCAGGTAAAACCAGTAATAAGCTCCGCCTCCGACAACCAGAACTATACACAAAACTATTACCGGAATTACGAAACGGTGTTTCTTGGCTCGCACGGGCATTTCCTTACCGCCGAATGATCCGGCCCGCTTCCTTGCTGTTTTTCCCTCATCGAGCGATGCATCAGCATCTTTTTTTGGTTTCATCACCTGTGGGGGGATATCTTCCACCATTGATTCACAGTAACGACATTTAATGGCCTTCGCCGGTATTTCTGCCCGGCAAAAAGGACATATTTTTGTTTCAGCCATAACTTAACCTCCAGACCCTGAATGGCTGTCCTGCATTTCAACAGCACTTTTCCGAACACCCTGCAACTTACTGCTTCTATTTCCACGTAACGCTGTGGAAAAAGTGCGTCACTCTTGCAGGGAAGAGGCCATTTCAGGATATTGATTGCGATTTGTTTCTTTAAGACAAACCGTGAAATATATTATAACATAATCATACAACCGACAGCGGGCAGTTGCAATTATTTGTTCCATCGGTTATAATGCAAATCGATAAGCCCGTTGGAACCAGGAAATGTCCGGCAAACGGGCTTAATTTATACGAAAGGTCTTTTAAAGGAGGAATTTATGCATGACCAGATTTAAGACCTTGATTATTGCGACCCTGACAGCAGCTCTTTTGCTTTCTTTGGGAGGCTGCGATTTTAATTCAGACAGCAGTGCTGAACCTACAGGTGGAAATGGCGACCCGGGCAACGCTCTGCCGGAATGGCTTCTTCTGGCTCATCGCAACGCTGAAGATCCTGATGCTACCGATAATGAAGTAGCTTTAAATCTTAAAGAACGTGATGATGAAAACGACGAACCTGCAGAAGAAGACATCTTACAGACAGAACAGCCCGAGACAACCGAATCTTCGCAGCAGGAACCGATAGAACATTCCCTGGAAGACCCGGCTCCCTCGTCCCCGGCACCATCACAAAATGACAGCTCGTCAGATAAGAGCTCCGATGAAACGCCAAAACCTGGGACAATGGAATATATAATATGGAAAAAGAAACAGGAAGAAGCAGCAAAAGATGCCAAGGCAAATGAAAAGGATGAAAACCTTGACTGGTGGGAAGATGAATCGGACGAAGATTCAAGCTGGTTTTAAAAGTATGACTTCCTTATCCGGGCACAGGCTGTTGTGTCAGTTATGATTTAAACTGCTTTCAAAACGATCACGGCAATAGACCTCCAACACAGCA
>JAGYMW010000044.1 GCA_018400435.1 Bacillota bacterium
CCCTCAGGCGAGCGATCGCTTCTTCAACCGGGATATCCCCCGGAAGGGAGATATACTCAGTGGTCATTATCCCGCCGGCGCTTTCCTCCGGATATTTAAGCAGATCGCCAAAATCCAAAGCTTCTTCTTCACCGATCAGCTCCAGCATGTCCTGTGCCTCTTCCGGCGACAGTTCGCCAATCACGTCGGCCGCATCGTCTGAAGCCAGATTTCTCAGGACTTGAGCAGCCTGTTCTCTACTCAACAGCCTTATTATTTCAGCCTGTTCAAAATCTTCCATCTCCTGGAGAATGAGAGCGGCATCGCTGTCGGAAAGCTTTCTGATCAGTTCAACTTTTTCATCCAGCTCAAGATTGTCAATCAGATCCAGCAGGTCACCTGGATGGGACCCCGCTTCAAGCTCGCGGCTGATCAACAGATGTAAAGACTCAGCAGACACTGCACTCACCTCCCCTGAATAAAATATTTTGCATTTTAAAATAAACAAACTATATCATAACAGGCAAAAAAACAACAAAAAACCCCGCCATGCCGTGGGCCGTTTGTTTTGAACTGTTCCCCCGAAAGGTGGGTACCCTCTCAACTGTTTTGCAGGTCCTCCTTGAAAAGGCTGCTGCGCCGCAGCTGAAGTCCGGGTTCCCATAGTATAAGTGTTAGCTCAAAACTTTATCGGGTGTCACGAACACAGCAGGGTAGTCTTAAATTAACTAACTTTTTCCATATTGATAATATCATATAATCAATGGCTGCGCAAGATTTTCTAGCTTTCCTCCTCTTCGGTTTCCTGCAGGCTGATCTCCAATTCATCAAGTTGTTTTTCAGAAACCTGGGCAGGCGAACCGGTCATCAGGCAGCTGGCAGCTGCGGTTTTCGGGAAAGGAATAACCTGGCGTATTGAATCATCGCCAGCGAGCAGGGCTACTGTTCGGTCAAAACCAAGAGCAATTCCACCATGTGGAGGAGCACCAAATGATAAAGCTTCCAGGAGGAACCCAAATTTTTCTTTGCTTTCTTCTTCGGTCAGGCTGAGCAAATCGAAAATCTTCTTCTGGACGTCGCTGTTATGGATACGAATACTGCCTCCGCCGATCTCCACTCCGTTCAAAACCAGGTCATAAGCCTGAGCGCGTACAGCAAGGGGATCACTATCCAGAAGGGACATATCTTCCGGGCGAGGTGCCGTGAAGGGATGGTGATCCGAGTCATAACGCTCTTCCTCTTCATTATAATGAAAGAGCGGAAAATCAACCACCCACAGAAAATGCGGGTCGGCTGAAATATTTTTCGGTGCCAGCACCCGGCGCAGCTGTCCGAGAACCTGGCAGCTGACCTCCCAGCGATCGGCAACAAATAGCATCAGATCACCCGGGACTGCTCCCATTGTTTCACTGATCCTGTTCATCAATGGTTCACTGAAAAACTTGCTGATCGGTGAACGCCAGCCTTCATCTTCGACAAAAACCCAGGCCAGGCCTTTAGCTCCCATCTGCCTGGCTAAAAGTGTCAGATCGTCAAGTTCTCTGCGGCTGAAGCGTTTTCCTCCAGGAACCAGCAGTCCCCTGACCGCACCTCCAGCGTCCAGCGCTGACTTGAAAACATTAAAGTCGCTTTCAGCAGCCGGTTCATCCAAATTTACCAGTTCCATTCCATAACGCAGGTCCGGTTTATCAGAACCATAACGATCCATAGCCTCCCGGTACGAAAGACGTGGGATAGGCAATTTTAAGTCAACTCCGCGTAGTTCTTTCCAGAGCAGTGCTACCAATCCTTCGATCAGGGCAAATAAATTTTCACTGCCGAAAAATGATGTTTCAATGTCTATCTGCGTAAACTCCGGCTGGCGGTCAGCTCTCAGGTCTTCATCGCGGAAGCATCTGACTATCTGGAAATAGCGCTCCACTCCACCGATCATCAGTAGCTGTTTGAAAAGCTGAGGTGATTGCGGAAGAGCATAAAAACTACCGGGATGAAGCCTGCTGGGAACAAGAAAATCACGTGCTCCTTCCGGTGTGCTGCGAGTCAACATCGGGGTTTCAATCTCCAGGAAATCATAGCTATCGAGATAATCACGGGCCAGTTTGGCTGCCCTGTGCCGCAGCTGAAGCCGGTTAAACATTTCCGGGCGCCTCAAATCGAGATAACGGTAGCGCAGACGCAGGTTTTCATCGACATTAATTCCGTCTTCAATATAAAAAGGAGGTGTCTTGGAACGATTGAGTACTTCCATTTTGGAAACATGAATTTCAATTTCCCCGGTTGGTAAAGCGGGATTTATATTTTCAGCTGTTCTTTTTATCACAGTTCCTTTGACAGCAACAACATACTCGCTGCGCAGGCTCTCGGCAAGCTGAAAAAGTTCAACACCTCTCGGCTGATCGAAAACCAGCTGAGCCAAACCGCTGCGATCGCGCAGATCAATAAAAATTAGTCCACCGTGATCGCGGCGACGCCCAATCCAGCCTGTTAATTTGACCTCTTTCCCCACATCAGAAGGGCTGAGGTAGCCGCAATAATGACTCTTTATCCATGCCACTCCGGCTTCCGGTAAAGAAACTGCAGCCTCCCGCTTTCCCGTGGCATATTCACCTTTCCCGGGAGCAAACAGATTGACCAGTTCGCTGCGGGATACTTCTCTCTGTTCTCCAGCTTCCATGTCTCTTAGAATTACCCGCCCCTCGTTAATTTCATTCTCCCCAATGATCAAAACCTTTTTATATCCCTGTTTTCCGGCATATTTCATCTGAGCCTTGAGGCTTCTCTGCATCAAATCGACCTCGGATGCAATATCTTTTGCCCGCAGTTCGGCAGCCAGAGCCAGTGCTTCTCCTTCCAGAGAACTACTAGCGGTAGCAATAAATACCAGACCGACAGGTTCAGGAGTTGTTTTTTCCCAATCCATGGCCAGGAGAATCCTTTCCACCCCGAAAGCGACTCCCACACCGGGTGTCGGAGGGCCTCCGATGTACTCCACGAGATAGTCATAGCGCCCGCCACCGCAGAGGGAAGCCTGAGCACCCAGTCCCCCCGCGGTGATTTCGAAAGCGGTCCTGGTATAATAATCAAGTCCACGGACAAGGTTTGTATTGATGTTATAAGATATGCCCAGTTTGTCCAGGAAAAACCTCAGGAGATCAAAATGTTTCCGGCAGTCATCACACAAATAATCGATCATCCGGGGGGCTTCCGCCACCCTGGCCCGACAGCTTTCCGACTTACAGTCGAGCACCCGTAGAGGATTATTTTTATAGCGTCTGCGGCAATCTGAACAGAGATCCTTTTCCACTTTTTCGAGATAGGAGAGAAGAACTTCCCGGTAGCGAGGGCGGCACTTTGGGCAACCAACGCTGTTCAATTCCAGGGATATATTTTCAATATGCAGGGCTTGAAAGAAACGGTAGCAGAAAGAGATTATTTCAGCATCGGCCGAAGGATGCTCGGCTCCAAATATTTCCAGCCCAAATTGATGAAACTGTCGGTATCGTCCAGCCTGAGGGCGGTCATAGCGAAACATGGGACCGCTATAATAAAGCTTGATCGGCTGTGGTTTTTCCCCGAGATTATTTTCGAGATACGCACGGGCCACCGAGGCAGTCAGTTCAGGACGCAACGTCAGCTGGCGGCCGCTTCGATCTTTGAAGGAGTACATCTCCTTGGATACAATATCGCTGTCTTCACCAACACTGCGGGCGAACAGCTCAGTTTGTTCAAATATGGGCGTTCTAATTTCTCCAAAACCATACAGCAAGCAATATTTCTCATAAATAGATTCGAGTTGCTGCCATTTACCTGTCTCGTCGGGTAAAATATCACGTGTCCCGCGCGGTGCTTTATACTTCATTTTTTTCGCTCCTCTCTGCTGCAAATCCTGTTCCCGAAATCCGGCCTTCAAAAATGGACTGCCCGGGGTTTATCTGTTTCAGGTTGAGCAAAATGCTGCAATCACTATTTTATTTGTTTTTAACCGTTCCGGCAAACTTTTTTCAGTTTTTTGCTTGGCTGAAGGGCTACCCTGCAGCTGCTTAAAATGTTTTTCTGCTATCCAGAAGAACCGTTACCGGCCCATCGTTTTCGACATAAACCAGCATATGGGACTGGAACCGGCCGACAGCTACATTTTGGGAATGCTGACGTAATTTTTCACAGAAATAATCGTATAATACAATCGCCTTCTCGGGGGAAGCAGCATCAGAAAAGCCCGGTCGCCGTCCCTTGCGGCAATCTCCAAAAAGGGTAAATTGGGATATACAGAGAATTTCTCCTTCCTTTTCTTTTATCGAGAGATTCATCAATCCCGCCTGATCTTCGAAGATCCTCAGGCCGGCAATTTTATCAGCCAGGTAATCGGCATCTGCCTGTTCATCATCTTTACTCACACCGAGAAAAACAACCAGTCCTCCAGTTATGGCACCTATTATTTTCCCTTCAACTTCTACATTTGCCTTTCGCGTGCGCTGGACAACGGCTCGCACGGAACCCCTCCTATGAATTATTTTTTACCGACACTGTTGGCACCATATACGTAACGGGTTACGGAATAAACATCTTTAACCTTTTTAATTTTGGCCATGATCTGATCAAGATGGGGCTGATCCCTGACAACCATGGTCATATGGATAATAGCCAGGTTGTTTTTATCAGCCCTCGCCGTAACAGCAGTAATATCTACCTTGCTTTCATTAACATCTGCCATAATATCCGCCAGCAGGTTTTTACGATCGCTGGCGGTTATCTCAATTTCGACGGGATAGGATGCTTCAGTCTCAGCTTCCCAGGACGCTTCCAGGAAACGTTCACTTTCATTACGATGAGAGCGCAAATTAGGGCAATCCCGACGGTGCACCGAGATACCCCTCCCACGGGTGGTAAAACCTATTATATCATCCCCGGGGACCGGGTTACAGCAGCGGGCAATCCGTACGAGCAGATTATCAACACCCTGAATCATTACTCCGGCCGAAGACTGCTTGAGATGTTTAACCGGCTTCAGCTCAGGCAAAGGCTTTTCCTGATCTTTTTCGTCATTGCGTCGATTGTATTCTTCCCGCAGCCTGCTGAGAACCTGGTTCACCGAAACCCCGCCATAGCCGACTGCCGCATAGAGATCTTCTGTGGAAAGAATATTAAAAGACCGCCCTACCTCTTCCAAAAGATCATTTTTCAAAAGCAGACGCTGCTCAACATTAATCCGGCGGATTTCCCTCTCCAGCATTTCCCGGCCTTTCTCGATATTTTCTTCCCGCCGTTCTTTTTTAAACCAGTTGCGGATCTTATTTTTAGCATGAGGTGTTTTGATTAGTTTAAGCCAGTCACGGCTTGGCGAACCATGTTTTGAGGTAATAACCTCCACCATGTTTCCTGTTTGCAATCGGTAGTCAAGCGGAACAAGCCGCCCGTTGACACGGGCTCCGGTGCAGCGATTGCCAATATCGGTATGAATTTTATAAGCGAAATCCAGGGTTATTGAACCGGCCGGGAGATCGATAACATCTCCCTTGGGAGTAAAAACAAACACTTCATCAGTAAACAGGTCGCCTTTTAGATCTTTAATAAAATCTCTGGCATCGCGATAATCATGCTGCCATTCAAGGAGCTGGCGCAGCCAGGTTAATTTTTCATCCAGCTCTCCCGAATCTTTCACTTTCTCCTTGTAACGCCAGTGAGCAGCAATGCCATATTCGGCTGTGCGATGCATATCCCAGGTGCGGATTTGTATCTCAGCCAGTTCGTTTTCGGCGGCAAATACTGTCGTATGCAGGGACTGGTACATGTTTGGTTTGGGCATGGCAATAAAATCTTTAAAACGCCCGGGGATCGGTTTCCAGATAGTATGAACTATCCCCAGGGTGTGATAGCAGTCTTTGACAGAATTGACAATGATTCTTACAGCTGTGAGATCGTATATTTCACTTAACTCTTTACCCTGGGTTTTCATCTTGTTGTAAATGCTGTAGAAATGCTTGGGCCGTCCCTGGATTTCAGCCTCGATCGAGGCTTCGGAAAGCTGATCCTGCAAAATCCAGATGATGCGGTTGATGAAATGTTCCCGTTCCTGTCTTTTTTTGGCCAGTTTCTCAACCAGCTGAAAATATTCAGTTGGCTGCATGTAGCGAAAAGCGAGATCTTCCAACTCCCACTTGATCTTATAAATCCCCAAACGATGGGCAAGGGGTGCATATATCTCCAGAGTTTCCCTGGCGATCTCTTTCTGTTTGTGGGTGTTAAGGTAGCGCAGTGTGCGAAGATTGTGGGTACGGTCAGCCAGTTTGATCAAGACTACCCGAATATCCCGGGCCATGGCTATGAACATTTTGCGCAGAGTTTCAGCCTGCTGTTCTTCCTTTGAAGTAAAATCAAGTCTGCTCAGTTTGGTTACACCATCAACCAATTCGGCAACTTCCGTTCCGAATTCTTCATGTATTTCTTCCAGGGTAATCGGGGTATCCTCTACAACGTCATGAAGAAGCCCGGCAATAATGGTCACCAGGTCCAGTTCCAGCTCAGAAAGTATTATGGCTACCCCGAGAGGATGCATAATGTACGACTCTCCGGATTCACGGAGCTGCCCTGAATGAGCCTGTAGTGAAAAATTGTAAGCTTTTTCAACCAGTTCCCAGTCCCTGAGATCCGGATAGTAGCGCTCAAATTTTTTCTTGAGATCGATTAATTTTTTCTCTTTAACCGCCATGAAATACAACTCCGGCTAATTGTCATAATCTTGCTTAAAAAAGCAGGTAGACCGAGTAATCAAATTTTTACCCTGATAAATGCCATCGATCGTGTCTGCTTTCTATAATACTAAAAAATAGTTCCAAATACCACAGGCCGCTATTTTCTATGCGTTAAATAATTTATAAATTTTCCGTGGAGATCTCCTGTCTTAACTTTCACCAAGAGTCTTTAGCGAGGCGGCAATTTCTTTGCGCGATCCTTCAAGGTACAGATACTGAAACTGTTCACAGCTTTCACACAGTCCTACCACTTCCCGCCAGGCCGGAGAATTTTCGAGGCAGGCCGGCCAGGACTTGAGAATCTCACTCCGGTCCTCAGCACTGGAATGTTCCTGCAAAAGTCCGATTTCGCCTAAAATTTCCTCCATTCGGCGCAGGTAACTGTCAGCCGGTTTGAACCCGAGGGTATTTTTAACTAGATCAGCAAGCTGTTCAGACAGGTTACTGCCGCCCGATGCCGAAAAAGAAAATACGATTTTTTTCAGTATTTCAAAGGTAGGCAATGAATATTCGATTAAGGCACGGTTGCGCCGCCTGTCTTTTTCATTATAAAGAAGGTAAACTTCTGTTCCTTCACCTGATCTATCATCGACAAAAAGTGGACGTAACAGATTGACAGAAAGAGGCAGATCATAGAGTACTACGTTTTTACAGTTTGCAGGTATAATCCTGTGTTCGATGTTCGAACCGCTGGTTAAAAAACACAGCTTTTTGCCACAGGAACAATAATTTTGGATTTCTTTCATTCTGGCGCTTGTTGAAACAAAAATTGCCGTATTGCTTTCTTTGTTATGAACCAACTCTTTTAAAAAATTTATGCGGTTCTTAAGGCCCCGCAGATCCACTATTTCCATTGCCTCAAAATCTTCGCTGTCGCAGTAACGCAAATCCCGGGCTTCCACATCTATCGTCTTTTCCTGGCGGAAAAAGCCTTCTTTTATTTTCATGGCCAGGTCAACTTTTCTGTGCTTTTGCAGAAGCGGTTCGAGATAAGCACCTGCAAAAATGATTGGATCAAGCGTAAGACCGTTCTGGCTTACCTTAATTTTGAGATGTTTTTTATCTTTCCCCACGAGGCGCCATGACTTCAGCTTCCAATTTGAACTGAAAAACAGGGGGGCAGGATTGCCTTCTCCAAAAGGTTGAAACTGTTTAAGCCTGTCGACCAGGCTGAAGTTTATGTCATCACCGGACAGTTCTGCTTCGAGATAAAGTTTTGGCTTCAACTGTTCCGCTTTAATCCTGGCCCGGGCATAGCAATAAAGGCTATCCTGTAGTTTTTCTATGTTGTCGGCGGTTACAGAAAAACCGGCTGCCTGTTCATGTCCGCCAAAACGTTCCAGGAAGGATATACTCCCGGCAAGAGCTTCTGTAATATCAAAACCGCTGATGCTTCGCGCGGAGCCCCTCCCCTCGTTCCCATCCAGAGCAATAAGGACAACAGGACGGTTATATTTTTCGACCAGGCGGGAGGCAACAATACCGATTACACCATGATGCCATCCGGTGCCGGCCAGGACAATAATCTTTTCATCTTCAGCGAGGGGCCCCTTAAGGGCTGCTTTTTCAGCTTCCTTGAGTATTTTTCGTTCAACATCCCGGCGCTGTCTGTTGGCATCGTGCAGCTCTCCGGCCAGTATCACGGCCCGTTTTTGATCGTCGGTCAGCAGCAGTTCGGCCGCCGGACCGGCCTCCCCCATTCTACCAGCAGCATTGATTGAAGGAGCAAGAATAAATGACAGTGCAGTAGCGGATAGGTTTCCCAAATCGAAGTTTACAACATCCGCAAGCGCCTGAAAACCAATTCTACGTTTCTGCTTAAGGATCTCCAGGCCTGCGGAAACAATCAACCGGTTTTCATCGATCAGGGGGACCACATCGGCGGCCGTGCCAAGGGCTGCAAGATCGAGAAGATCAACAGGCAGATCCCGTCCTGCTTTTTCAGCCAGGGCAGATGCTATTTTAAAAGCTATGCCCGCTCCGGAAAGATCTTTAAAGGGGTAAGAACAGCTTTTTTGTTTGGGATTTATTACGGCAAGCACGCTGGGAAGAGAACCGAGAGGTTCATGATGATCGGTAATAATCAAATCAAGACCGAGTGAAAGCGCATAGTCAGCTTCTTCAACAGCACTTATCCCGCAATCGACCGTTATGACAAGTGAAACACCTTTTTCCTGAAAACTTTTTAGCGAATCTGGATGAAGCCCGTACCCTTCGGCAAACCTGTTGGGCAGGTAATATGCCACACTGCCGCCAAGGGATCGCAGCATTTGGACCAGAATAACAGAGGCAGATATCCCGTCCGCATCATAATCACCGTGGACAATTATGTTTTCTCCTTTTTTTAAAGCTTTAAAGAGCCTGGCCACTGTTTCTTCCATTCCCTGCATTTGCCAGGGTGAATGAAAATGATCGATTGCCGGCCGTAAAAAAGTCCTTGCTTTTTCAGGACTGTCAATGCCCCTGTTTAAAAGAAGTCGTGTCAGAACGGGAGAAAAACTCAGTTCTCTTGAAAGAAAAGCAGATTCCTGTTCAAAATCGGTTTTGAAGATCCACTGTTTGCCCGCGAGGCTCATGAAGGTTTTTCGTCCGCCTCGTCCGGTTCAGCCAGTTCAATTTCACCTGTACCGTCCTCTTCTGCTTCCACCGTCAGATCTTCTTCCGGGCCGTCAGCGACCGGCAACTCTTTACTAACCGCTGTTGTTTCATCCCCGGCAATCTCTTCCTGCACCGAAGAAAGCCTGTTCACCTGGCCGGTAAGAAATATCTTTTCTTCTTCCAGATCACTGATCTTTTTCTGCAACTCTTTCTTCTGTTGACGAAGCTGCCGGAAAGAAAGAGCCGATCGGATTCCACGAAAGAGGCTGAATAACCCCATCACCATTGCCCCGATAAAACCGGCGCCGAGGATCAGGATAATCAAGGGAACTTCTGACCGGCCAAAGATATAATTTATGGAGACCGATTCCTGGTTAGCCAGAGCAATTATGGCAATGAGCAGGCTAAAAACAAGAGCCAGAATCAAGTAAAAAGAACTCATTATCTTTTCTCCCCTCAGACTTACTGCAAGCATGGGAAAGGAACAACCAATCCTGCAGCAGAAATTCTTCCTTTTCGTAATTCAACACAAAAGCCCACGTTTCCTTTTTGCAGGACATCGTGGGCCATATTAAAAGTGTCTAACTCAGGCAGCCCGCCGGCGTCCTTTTCCCAGTTTTAAGTCCTGGAGGTTAAGCCACAGAGGACTGGCCACAAAAATTGACGAGTAAGTGCCGATGAGAACCCCCAGTATAAGGGCAAAAACAAAAACGATCAAATCTATACTGCCAATATAATAGTGGAAACCAAACAGCAAGGCGATGAGGACAAAAAGGGTGGTCAATGAAGTGTTGATTGACCTCATCAAGTTCTGATTAATCGATTCATTTACTACTTCTGCATAATCACTCTTTCTTCTGTGCCTAATATTTTCGCGAATGCGATCAATAATTACAATTGTATCGTTAACCGAATAACCAAATACGGTTAAGATAGCCGCAACAAAGGGAACATTTATTTCCAACTGCAGAATTGAAAAAATCCCTATTACGATCACTATATTATGGAGCAGTGAAATAATTGTCGCCAGGGCAAACTTAAATTCAAAGCGGAATGTAATGTAGGCAATCATAAGGACAATGGCTACAGCCAGTGATAAAAAAGCCTGCCGGGTTAGTTCACCACCAACAACCGCTCCCACGCTTTCAATCCTCAGGTCGTTCGGATTCAGGTAAGGCCATCTTTCTTTTAAAGCATCCATCAATTCATTGCGTCTTTCTTCTTCAATGTAAGGAGCTTTAATGACCAGTCCTTCGTCAGCTTCATCACCGTCAATATTCCGTCCCTGGACTATCTGAATGGCCGCTCCTTCCAGCTCTTCAAAGGGGGCTATTACCTCATTCACCTGCTCCATGGAAAAATCTTCTCCCAGGTTCAGATGCAAAACGGTCCCGCCGGTAAAATCAATGCCGAGGTTCAAACCGAATATCACCAGTGATAAAAGACCTGCTATAACCAGCACCGACGAAAGAACATAAGCCTTACGGCGGTTCCCAATAAAGTTTATCATGATCCTTTCACCCCCAGGTAAGCCCCGCTGCGTATAAAACCGACTTTAAAAGTTAAACGCAGAAGCAGGCGGGTCAATACTATTGCTGTAAACATGCTGCAGATAATCCCGATGAAAAGGGTAACGGCAAAACCTCTGACCGGCCCGCTGGCCAGAGTAAACAATACTATAGTCACTATCAAAGTAGTAACATTGGCATCGAGAATCGCCCTGAAAGCACGCTGAAAACCACTCTCCATGGCGCTCCGCGGTGTCCTGCCGGAGCGAAGTTCGTCTTTAATCCTCTCAAAAATAATCACATTGGCATCAACTGCCATCCCTATAGAAAGGATTAAACCGGCAATGCCAGGCAGGGTCAAAGTAGTGGGCAGGTAATTCAAGGCCCACAGAACCAGGGAAAGATAGAAAATAAGAGCTACACCGGCTAACAACCCGGCCAACCGATAATAGGCAATCATAAACAACAAAACAAGGAGCAGCCCGGCAGCAGCAGCATAGACAGCAATCACCTCGGTTCTCTGGCCAAGGGTCGGTCCGATCAAGCGTGATTCAAGTTCGCGCAGTTCAACGGGCAGTGCACCACTGCGCAGAAGCAACGCAAGGTTGGCTGCTTCTTCGAATTCAAAGTCCCCTTCAATGGTTGCTTTTCCATCGGTTATTACTGCTCTTACAAAAGGCTGGGATATGATTTCTTCATCCAGCATTATGGCGATTGGTTGATTTAAGAACTTTCCTGACGCTTCGGCAAAAAGCTCGGCACCCTCCCGGTCAAATTCCAGGCTCACGAAGGGATAGGGAGTATATTCCGGCGCCCTTTCGGCCTGGGCCCGAACCAGGTGGGAACCGGTAACAATTTCTTCGCCGTCCGGTCCTATAAATTTGAGCATGGCGGTTCGCCCAATAATTTCACGGGCTTGTTCAACATCATCAACATCCGGCAATTCAACCCTGATTCGATTATCACCCTGCGCAGCAATTATGGGCTCGGCTACTCCAAGCTCATCAACGCGCATGCGAATAACAGTAATTGCCCTTTCTATTGCATCTTCATCCAGTTCTTTATCTCCGGTTTCCTCCGCCTCCAGAAGGACATAAAGCCCTCCGGCAATGTCAAGACCGCGTTTAATACCATCTTCCCTGTCGGCCGCGCTGATAAAAGCCCAGTAACCCGAAACAACAATCAGGATGCAAAGAAGCACCAGTATTGCCAGCTGGCCCGGCAGAACCTTTCGATTCATCAACACCACTCTCCATTCTTTACGACCATTACTGCTGCCTTTAATATGACACCTTATTCCAGGCTTATCCTATTACTTAAACAGGCTTCAATCACCTGAGCAATCAGTAAGTCATCATCAACCGCAGTTATGGATACTTTGCCCACTTCGGTCGGCAGGATGAAAATAGATTTTCCGCCGCTCCGTTTTTTGTCCTGCCTTAGTTTATCGGTAACCGCCTCAACGGTCAAGCCCACAGGCGATTGTTTTAATCCGAGACGACGCAAAAGACCGAGAATTCGCAAAAAATAAAATCCGACCATGCTCCTCGAATGAGCAAAAACATAGTATAACGACCAGACAAAAAAGCATTGCCTAAGTCGTTAAAAAAACGAACACCCGGTACGTATCTCACTTTATCTTCATGGCCCTTGATAGTGAAAAATAACGTCCGGGTGTTCTTCTTTTATAATTGCCCTTCGAGCAATTCTAATTTCCTTTTATCTCTGCTTCCATTGGGCTTTTCAGACCCGTGGCATCTACAAAAACAGCTTTTACCGACCCCACCAATATTTTAGCTTCAACAATAATGGGAATTCTGTTTTTGTCATCGGTAACCCATACAAACATTTTCTCTCCTTCTTCAAAAATGGTTCCCTCAACCAGCAGGGGTGAAAATTTCAGGCACCTGAATTCACGACCACTTCGGTCTTTCACCGACTCCTTACCAAGATACCGAATATACAAATTGTGCACCTCCCCGTCAACAATCATAGTAATTGGAATCCGATCTCCTTCCTGATAACGCGAAAAATCAATATTTCTTGCATGATATACCATGGACAACAAATCGAAGGAACATTCCGGCCAGGCAAAAGTAGTATCACGATAAGCGTTGCCGCGTTTGCTTATAGAAGCGTTCACTTTTTGTTTTTCGGCATCAAAGAGATAATGATGATGCGCGGTATAAGATCCTTCATTGGTTTTACGGTGAAATTCGAAAGGTTTCAGCGACAAAGGGTCAACCCAAACATCTAAACTATCCCTGACTTTAAAGAAAAGATCATACGCTTTATAGGAAGAACCATAGGACCTTATATGCCAGGCCTTCCTTCCATTCCAGTCAGAGTCGTCAATAGCAAAAGTAACCTCCCCCGCATTAATCCATACAAAACCCCAGTTGTAATATGCGTGATAAGTCACTTTTTCGCCTGGTCCGAAGCGGGTTATAGGATTTTCACATTGCCCCGAAGCGGTCCGCCCCCAAAGTCCCAAAAAAGCAAACACCAATAAAACCCTCAGCGTTGAAAATTTCCATCTACTCCTCTCTGTCACCTCATCAATCATTTACTAACCTTTCCAATTTTAGATTCTACGGAATCAATTTTAGCACTCATCCTGCCAATGGAGCCTTTGCGGGCATCGATATTAATCGTGGTGTAAATCCGGTCGGCATGAGGCTCCAGAATTTTATAGGCGTCACTGACCACCTGCAATGCCTCCTCCATGGTTTCTGTTTCTATGGAAGTCCCCATTGGGTTTAACTTATAATTAACCCCTGATTCTCTTAAAAAAGCAATTACTTTGGCAACGTAATCACTAACACTACTTCCCTTATCGGTGGGAAACATAGCAAAATTCAGCAAAACAGACATAACTTACCTCCTGTTAGAATTTCGGGTCTCTTTTTTCACCCGGTTACGATTGATAAAATCATAAACCTTAAATTCATTCACATCCCAGGGAATCATTTGATCCCAATTGGCACGAATTTCAATGACATCCGGAAAATACAGCATACTTTCGGGCTGTTGTCCGTCGGAGAAATCTCCGGTATCCCACTGACCATTTTGGTTATCATCTTTCAATACTCGCAAAAAGTATTTTCCGGGCTTCATATATCTAAACGCCAGCTTACCGTTTTGGGGCAAATAGCCTTGCCTGATAACAACCTCCTTCGAGTCCAGAACCTGAAGCAAAGCATTATCGCCCATTCCGTTGGCATCCACATACAAAATACCATAGCTATCTTCCGACTTAACAGTCAGGTTTCCGTTAATGGGATCATTGACCCTGCCGTAAATATCCCTGAAAGCAGCAGAATCAACCTCAAACTGATACTGACTTCCAGGCTGCCAGTCGTGAATCAGAACAAAATGTCGTATCCGGATGGAATCTTGCTTGAGATCGAAGGAAACCGGTTGATAAACCGTATCTACCATAACAGACAATTGTAAAGAATCGAGGAAAACCTCGGAGAGAGGCGCGGGAAAATTAAAAAAGGGTGTGCTCCCTATCTCCATAGTGCCACCGGGGCTCCTGACTTTGAGTGGGT
>JAGYMW010000045.1 GCA_018400435.1 Bacillota bacterium
GAATGCTATCTATTACCTTCCTATTATTATGAATGCCTTTTTCAAAAAAGGGGAATTTAAGAGGCAGCAGGGTCCGGAGGCTCCCATGACCATGCTGGTGCCCACTGTTACCCTGGCAGCCCTGGCCATTTTTTTCGGAATTTTTGCCAATCACACCACCATACCTTTTATTGAAGCCGTGGTGGCGACGATTTTTTAACAGCAGGAGGAGGGACCGGATTTGCCTCAAAAAGATCTCGTTGTATCAATTATCCCGGTTTTGATTGTCCTGGCGCCGCTTCTGGGGGCCGCAGGGGCAATGTTGGCCGACCGCTACCGCCCGGGCTGGCGAAACTACATTGTTATTGCCGGATCAGCCGTTCCCCTGCTGTTGATTGCCCTGATCTATCCGCAGGTGGTGGAGGGTCACTATATTTACCAGCACCTTAATATCCTGCCTCCTATGGGTATGGTTTTCCGGGTTGACATGCTCTCGCTCTACGTGAGCTTGATATTTGCCTTTTTCGGGGTGATTTTTACTATCTACTCAGTAGGCTATTATCACAATAGAGAAGGGGGAAGAAGATTTTTCTATCTTCTACTGGCTGTCATTGCAGGCTGCCTGGGGGTAGCCCTGAGCGGCAATATGTTTACATTTTTCATGTTCTTCGAATTTATGTCCGTTCTCTTTGTGCCCATGGTTGCCTATAAATCAACACCGGAGGCCCGTGCAGCCGGACTTAAATTTTTCTACATGACTATCATTGCCGGTGTGTTGCTCTTCTGGGGGGTGGCCATTACCTACTGGGAAACCGGAGACCTTTCCTTCGGGCAGGGTGGGCTGATCGAAACTGCCTCACCGCTGATCATGGTTGCCTTTTTTTGCTACCTGATCAGCTTTGGTATCAAGGCTTCCATGATTCCCCTTCATTTCTGGATGCCCGATGCTTATGCCGCCGCGCCCACACCGGCTGCAGCTCTTTCCTCGTCGATGATGCTTAAAACTGGTGTCCTGGGTTTGATCCGGGTTTTTCATGATATTTACGGGCTTGATTTTTTACAGGAGGTTGGCTGGAACAATGTCCTGCTTGTCCTAGCCGTGACCAGTATGCTTTACGGTTCTCTGTGTGCCATTGCCCAGGATGATCTCAACAGGCGGTTGGCTTACTCGGGTATTGCCCAGGTTGGTTATATCTTGTTGGGCCTTTCCCTGTTGACCAGCCAGGCTTTTGTCGGTTCGCTCTATCACATCATGGCCCATGCATTCATGAAGGGAGGCATGTTCCTGTGTGCCGGGGTGATTTTTGTTAACACGGGCAAGAAAAAAATCAGTGAGATGCGGGGCATCGGTTTTCAGATGCCCATTACCATGATTGCTTTTACTATTGCTGCCGTTAGCTCGGTTGGTATTCCGCCTTTCAACCTTTTCGTCAGCAAGTGGCATCTTGGTTACGGGGCCCTGCAGGCTGGTATGCCTGTGCTGATCGTTGTTTTAATACTCAGCAGCATCCTGAATGCATCTTATTATTTTCCCATTAGCATCAACGCTTTCCTTGGCTGCCGCGAGCTAAAAAACATCGAGAGGCAGAGGCTGCTTGTCCATCCCCTGCGCATGATCCCGGTTATTTTGCTTGCCCTGGGTGCCGCTGCTTTTACCCTGGCTCCATCCAACTGGCCCCTGAACCTGGCCAGGGCTATCGCCAGTATTTATTTCTAAGGGAAACCGTTGATCTAATGATGGTTGGCGGAATGATCTATAATGTCAGATAAATGTTAAGAAGATTTGGCTGAAAAACGGTCATGATTTTCGGAGGTGGGAAGACTTGGAATACGAAGTGGTCCACACACTGTTGCCTGCAATTATAATTTTTGTACCCATTGTTGCGGGGCTGGCTATCTTTTTCTTTCCCAACAGGCTTTACCCTTACAAGGAACACATCTGTGTTGGGATAACAGGGTTTTTCTTTGCCCTTGTTTTGAGCATGTACCCTGCCATTAAAAGCGGTAAAATATTAATTGGCATCTTCGAATATTTTTCTTTTCCCCTTTCCATATCTTTCAAAGTGGATCAGCTCACCTTCTTCCTGGGAGTATTTCTCTCTTTCGTCTGGTTCATGGCTGCCTGTTTTTCTCCCGGATACATGGCTAATGAACATAAAAAAGAACGTTATTATGCCTTCTTCCTGATGGCTGAAGGTGGCTGTATGGGAACCATCTTTGCCGGTGACCTGCTTGGCCTGTTTCTCTTCTTCGAATTCATGGCCCTGACCACATACATTCTTATTGCTCACGAAGAGGAACCGGTGGTTATGTTCGCTGCGGCTAAATATTTATATATGACCGTGGGCGGCGGGCTTTCAGTATTTTTTGGCATGCTACTTATATATTACCTGACGGGATCGGTTGTTTTTAACCGCCCCGGCTTGATTACCGAGCCGTCGGGGCTGGCTACGACCGCCTTTGTTGCCTTTATGCTTGGTTTCGGCCTGAAGGCGGGGATGTTCCCGGTTCATGTCTGGCTGCCGGATGCACACCCGGCAGCTCCTTCCCCGGTCAGCGCCGCACTTTCCGGTATTATGTTGAAAACCGGTGTATATGGCATGATCCGGGTGGCCTTCAATATTTACAGCCCGGAATATATCAAGGGTGCCGGCTGGGATGATTATATGCTGGCCGTCGCCGTAATCACTATCTTACTCGGTTCGGCCATGGCTCTCCTGCAGGATGATTTAAAAAGACGGCTTGCCTATTCTAGTATCTCACAGATCGGTTATATCCTGCTTGGAGTTTTTTTGCTCAATGAGCAGGGTATGGTTGGAGGGCTTTATCATCTATTCACCCATGCTTTTATGAAAGGACTGCTCTTTCTCTGCGCCGGAGCAATTATCGTCCAGACAGGTATTCGCAATATCAGCCGCATGAAAGGGATTGGCTTGAAAATGCCTCTGACCATGATCTGTTTTACCATTGCTTCGCTGACTATGGTTGGCATCCCACCGTTTAACGGTTTTATAAGCAAGTGGCAGCTTTCGGTGGCTTCACTGGAAGCAGGGCAACCCCTATTTGTGGCTATACTCATCATCAGCAGCCTGCTTAATGCCGCTTATTACTTCCCCATTGTTATTGCCGCCTTTTTCGCCACTGAAAAAAATGGCCACCACGCAGACGCCCTTCCTGAAGAATCCGGCCATCCCACCACCGGCAGTGGAAAACGTTGGCAGGAAGCGCCCTGGCATATGGTGGTCCCCATGGGATTGCTGGCGGCAGGGTGTGTAGTTTTCGCCCTGATGCCCCAAAACTGGCCCTGGGAACTCGTTGTTGAGGCGGCCAGATCCCTCTTCAGTATGTAAAAGAAGCCGCTCAAAACGGTGATTTGCACATAAAGATGTGACCGGTAGAGGCGGCATTAAGTGCTGTGGTAAGATCGTTCAGGGAATGTTAATTTTAAGGAGCGGCAGCTAAATGGACGGTGCAGTTATGGAAAATTCAATAAGCAGCGGACTGCCTCTGGCTGTTGTTTTAATCCCAATCGTCGGATCTGCCCTGGCGGCTTTAATCGGGCATCGCTGGGAAAAAGGCCGTGATTATTTAGTTTTGGCCCTGACAGCGCTGGTATTATTGCTTTCTTTTTATCTTTTCAGGTTGGCCTGGCAGGATGTAGTGGTGAGCAGTTTTTCCGTTGGCTTCGGCGATCTGCCTTTCAATTTCCGGGTTGACCGGCTTGGAGCGGTTTTTAACCTTCTGTCCGCCTTGATCTGGTTTCTGGCAACCCTGTTTTCGCTTACCTACATGTCCCATGAAAAACGGCTTACCCGTTATTATACTTTTTACCTGCTTACACTGGGTGGGACTCTTGGCGTCTTTCTGACGGCCGATTTTTTCAGTCTCTTTCTATTCTTCGAGCTTATGTCCCTGGCATCATATCTACTGGTTATTCATACTCAGACCAGAGAAGCAATGAGCGCCGGCCGACTTTACCTTTTTCTTGGTGTCGGAGGGGGGCTCTCCATCCTGATAGCTGTTCTGCTAATTTATCATTTTACGGGTACGGTGACCATCACTCCCCTTATGGAAAAACTTGCTCTCATTCCATACCGGGGACTCATTGCCGTCCTGCTAATTGCCGGATTTGGTGTAAAGGCGGGCATGGTTCCACTGCATATCTGGTTGCCCCAGGCTCATCCTGTTGCTCCTTCGCCGGCCAGCGCCCTGCTGTCGGGAATTATGATCAAAGCAGGCGCATACGGAATTATCAGGGTTAGCACAGTTCTTTTCACCCCGGCGGAAGGTGAAGGCAGCCTGCTGTGGGCATTCCCGGAAAAAATGGGCTATATCCTGATCTGGTTCAGCATTTTAACCATGTTTTCTGCTGCTGTAATGGCTTTATTCCAAAGCAACGCCAAGCGGATTCTGGCTTACAGCAGTGTCAGCCAGATGGGCTACATATTGATGGGCGTTGGCGCATGTGCTTACCTCGGTTTTGATGGTGCTCTGGCTTTTGGTAGTTTTTCTATGCACATAGTCAACCATGCCTTTTTCAAGGCCGGAATGTTCATGATGATCGGGGCTGTTTTTTATCGTACCGGTGAACTTGAACTGCATCGGCTGGGAGGATTATGGCGGGATTTTCCGGTTACTGCCTTTGCTTTTTTGCTTGCCGGCCTGGGCATCGCCGGGATTCCAGGCTTTAATGGTTATACCAGCAAAGTCCTGCTGCATCATGCTATCGTTGAAGCTTTTGAACATCACCATCTATACTCCCTCTATTTGGCGGAAAGGCTTTTCATGTTTACAGGGGCGCTGACTACCTGCTACATTGCCCGCCTTTTCATCTCCGTTTTCCTGGGACAGAAACCGTCTCACCTGGCAGGAATCAAAAAAGAGCCCTGGAACGAAAGAGTTGTTTTTGCCATTATCGGGGCGGCGATCATTTTTATCGGGACCAATCCTTTTTATATCCTGGAGAAATTTGTCGCACCGCTCGTTGCCGCATTTCCCTTTGGTCCTCATTCCTTTGAGCATTTAACTAACGTGAATTTTTGGGATATCCATGATCTGCAGGGAGTGGTTGCAGTGGTGGCCATTGCTGCCCTTATTTACATTGCCGGCACACAAACCAAATTTTTCAATCGTAAACTGCCTGCCTTCCTGAGTGTGGAGCATCTAATTTACCGTCCATTTATCCGGTTAATAACCCTTGCTTATACCGGCTGCGGACGTGCCCTTGAGATCACTGTGGACAGTGCTTTTATTAACAGCCCTCGACTGCTTGTATACTTTTGCCTGGGCGGCAGGATGCTTGAAGCGGCGGCTGAAGGAATTTTTGTCGGCAGCCTGGGTCCCCTTAAACAGACGACTTACCGTGTCAGTTCTCTTGAGCGCAGTGGGCTCTATTTCAGCAGGTTGTTTCAAATCCTGAACGCCGTTTTACTATGGGTCTATGATTGGTGGCTCTATCTGCTGCAGTCTTTCTTTAAATATTCAAAAGAAGCTGTTATGGCTGTCTTCTTTTTCCTTTTTAAAATGGATTACAAACCGCGGGGCCGGCTTTTTATGATTATCAATACGACCAACTTTGAATACTACCTGCTCGTTTTCTTTATTACCCTGATAATCATCATGTCGCTGCAGTTGTTTCGTTAGGATACCTCTGCAGGAAGTAGTATAATGTTAAAGTAAGAATACTTAATGCCGGTTTATTGTAAGTGTTACCGAAGAGAAAGAAGGGAATATCTAAAATGATTGAAGAAAAATTAGTGGATTTTGCCTGTGAAACCACATACGAAAATTTGCCGAAAGAAGTAATCAGGCAGGCCCGGGTTTGCCTTCTCGACCTGGTCGGAGCAGCCTGTGCCGGGGCCACCGCCCTGCCAGGACACGTTGTTACCGGAATCATAGAAGATATGGGCGGTGCTCCGCAGGCCGTGCTCATCGGCCGGAAAGAAAAAATACCTGCACTTACCGCCGCCCTGGGTAACGGTTTATATGCCCATTCACACGAACTTGACGATCTGCACCGTAGCTCCATTTTGCGGCCCGGGTCACCGATCATTCCTGCTGCCCTGGCGGCGGCGGAAAAGATCGGGGCTTCCGGTAAAGATCTGCTCACTGCTATCGTTGTGGGTTATGAAGTGGGTATCCGTATTGCCGAAGCGCTGACCCCTACTCATTATAACTTCTGGCATACCACTGGAACATGTGGTACCTTTGCTGCCGCCATTGCTGCATGCAAAGTGATGAAACTGAATCGTGAACAGATGATCAACGCCCTGGGACATGCCGGAACACAGGCAGCCGGCCTGATGGAATTGCACTACAGCCCTGAAGGAATGATCAGCAAGCCCCTCCATGCCAGCAAAGCGGCACAGAACGGTCTTTTTTCAGCCTTGCTTGCTGCCGGAGGTTACACCAGCACCAGGACCATTTTATCCGGTGAAAAGGGTTTTTTGAAAGTCTTTGCTCCTCATGCAAAATTTGAAAAAGTAATGGAAGGCCTGGGCGATAGTTTTCAGATCATGGACATCAGTTTCCGCCTTTATGCTTCTACCCGCAACACCCATGCCGGAATCGACCTGGGCCTGCGCCTGCGAGAACAGGGGATCAAGCCTGAAGATATTGAACTTTTAAGGATTCAAACCTACTCTGTAGCCAGGGAACTGGTGGGTGATCCCTTTCCGACAACCATTTATGAGGCTAAATTCAGCCTGCCTTTTTGCGTTTCCACCGCTCTTGTTTACGGGCACGTTGGCATTGAGGATTTTAGCTATGAGCGCCTGCACGATCCGGTGCTCGGTGATCTGATGAGTCACTGTACCGTGGAGGTTGATCCTATTCTCGATGCTAATTATCCTGAAAAATGGGCGGCCAAGCTGAGCGTTATCCTGCGCGATGGCACGGTCCTCCACGAGCAGACCGATTATCCCAAGGGAGACCCGGAGAACAAGATTACCTTTGAGGAACTGCAGACCAAGTTCCGCCGTCTTTCGTCCATGCTTTTACCACCATCCAAGATAGAAGTTTGGCTTGAGCAGATTCTTAAGGTGGATAAGTTCGATAATATTGCTGATATGTGGAAAATATAGTGAGCTTGAAAAAATACGGAATTATGGTATAATCCATTTAGCCGTTATCTTCAGGGTCTGGTGAGAAAGATCATCCGAATCTTTCAATTCCGAACCGGCGGTAATCTCCTCATGAGGGGAGTGAGCCCGCGAGCCGTAGTGGTTGATCCGGTGAGAATCCGGAGCCGACAGTACAGTCTGGAGGGGAGAAGTGACGGCGCTTAAAAAAATGTGCCAGCCTGAAAAGACCCTGAGGCATAAATTGCCCGGGGTTTTTTATATCCTAAACTGTAAACTGACCCCATCACATGACCCCATTTTTACTGTGAGGTGAAATTAGTTGGATGCTGACGATCGATTTATGTGGATGGCCCTGGATTTGGCCCGTCAGGGAAGGGGGCGAACAAGTCCCAACCCCATGGTCGGGGCAGTAATCGTCCAGGGCTCGGAAGTAGTGGGATCTGGATACCACCAGGTTGCGGGAGGTCCCCATGCGGAAATCATAGCCCTGAAGAAAGCCGGGGAAAAAGCGAAAGGGGCGACCCTTTATGTGAACCTGGAACCTTGTTCTCATCATGGCCGGACCGGCCCCTGTACGGAAGCGATCATCAAGGCTGGGATCAGCCGGGTGGTGGCAGCGATGCAGGATCCGAATCCCCTTGTTTCCGGGCGAGGTTTTGCCCGCCTGACTGAAGCTGGCATCAAGGTGAAGGAGGGGGTTCTGGAAGATAAGGCCTTTCATCTAAATGAAGCCTTTATCAAGTACATTACCACCGGTTTTCCCTTTATCAGCGTCAAGGTGGCCATAAGCCTTGATGGAAAAATTGCCACGGCAGCCGGGGATTCGCACTGGATAACCGGTGAAAAGTCACGTCAGTTTGTCCATCGCCTGCGCGACCACAGTGACGCCATCGTGGTGGGCATTGAAACGGTCCTTAAGGACGATCCGCGGTTGACGGCACGGCTTGAGGGAGGCGGTGGGAAAGACCCCCTGAAGGTTGTAGTGGACAGTACCGCCCGGCTCCCGCTTGATGCGCAGGTTATAAACAGCAGCACAACTGCCCATACAGTGCTTGCAGTGACTGAGCGGGCTCCGCAGGAAAAATGCCGAGCCCTCAGGGAAAAAGGAGTAGAAGTGCTGATGCTGCCGGCAAAAGATGGTCGGGTAGATTTAACTGCCCTGATTAAAAACCTGGCCGGCCGTGAACTGGTCAATGTGCTGGTCGAAGGAGGTGGGACTCTCAATTACAGCCTTCTTGACGTATCACTGGTGGACAAACTATTTATCTTTATTGCCCCGTTGCTTATCGGCGGACGTGAAAGCCCCACTTCTTTTGCCGGCGAAGGCATTAAAAAAATTGACCAGGCCTGGCCGGTTAGAGATATTGAACTGAAGCAATTTGACCAGGATCTGCTGATTATAGGCTATCCGGTAATGGAAAAATAGTTCGCGGGGACGGAGGGACAAGCTTGTTTACAGGTTTAATAGAAGAGCAGGGTATTGTCCGCAGGATAAAAATTTCACAGGCCGGTGCGGAGCTGGTTATCGGTGGTGGGAAGGTGCTGGAGGACCTGAAAACAGGTGACAGTATTGCCGTAAGCGGGCCCTGCCTGACCGTCACAGCAATTGGTCGGGATACCTTTACCGCCCGGGTCATGCTTGAGACTTTGTCCAGGACCAATTTGCAGCAGCTTGCTGCCGGCCGGAAAGTCAACCTGGAAAGGGCTGCTGCCCTGGGAGATAGGCTCGGCGGACACATGGTCAGTGGGCATATTGATGCGATAGTTACCCTGAGAAGCCGCAGCAGTGAAGGCGAAGCGTTGATCTACAGCTTTGATGTGCCCCCGGATCTTCTCCGGTATATTGTGCCCAAGGGATCGGTTGCCCTGGAAGGCGTAAGCCTGACAGTGGTGGAGGTGGTCGATAGTGAAAGCCGGTTTTCAGTGGGCCTGATTCCCCACACAGCTGCTCAGACCACCCTGGGGGCCAAAAAAATCGGTGATCCGGTCAACCTTGAAGTTGATCTCATCGGCAAATACGTGGAAAAGATGCTTGCTCCTCGCCTCGAAGGTAAAGAGGGACAGGAAAAGAAAATCACCATTTCTATGTTAGAAGAAAATGGTTATATATAAGAAGGAGAGTGACCGGTATGCCTTTTAACAGTATTGAAGAAGCGATTGAAGATATAAAAGAAGGGAAAATGGTTGTCGTCGTTGACGACGAAGACCGTGAAAATGAGGGCGACCTGGTGATGGCCGCTTCCAGAGTAACACCGGAGGCGATCAATTTCATGATCCGTAATGCCCGGGGCCTGGTCTGCGCACCGCTCAAAGCAGAACGGGTCCGCGAGCTCGATCTGCCGCCGATGGTTACGCGAAATACCGACACCCACTGCACCGCTTTTACGGTGTCAGTTGATGCCGGTTCCTGCACCACCGGAATTTCTGCCTTTGAGAGAGCCATTACAGTTAAAGCGCTTATCGACCCCGATACAAAGCCGCAGGATCTGAAACGCCCGGGGCACATCTTTCCACTTGAAGCGAAAGATGGGGGGGTCCTGCGTCGCGCAGGCCACACCGAAGCAGCGGTGGACCTGGCTACACTGGCTGGTCTGGAGCAGGCCGGGGTGATCTGTGAAATAATCAACGAGGATGGCAGCATGGCTCGCCTGCCCCAGCTGATCGAATTTTGCAAGGAGCACAACTTTAAGCTGATCAGCATTGCTGATCTGATCAATCATCGGATGAAAAAAGAAAAACTTGTCTGGCGCGCGGCAACAGTCAATTTGCCTACCGTTCACGGTACCTTTAAGCTCATTGCCTATGAAAACAGTATCGACAACCTGACTCATCTGGCTCTGGTGATGGGAGAAATCAAACCTGATCAACCGACCCTGGTGCGGGTTCACTCGGAGTGTCTTACAGGTGATGTATTTGCTTCCCTGCGCTGTGATTGTGGCAGCCAGCTTCATACGGCCATGAAACAGATTGCCGAAAACGGTACCGGCGTTCTTCTCTACATGCGCCAGGAAGGCCGGGGAATAGGCCTGCTGAACAAGATCCGGGCTTACGAGTTGCAGGATAGAGGAAGAGACACGGTGGAGGCCAATGAAGAACTGGGTTTTCCAGCCGACCTGCGCGACTACGGTGTAGGGGCGCAGATCATGGTCGACCTGGGCTTGAAAAAGATCAGGCTGCTGACCAACAACCCTCGCAAGATCAAGGGGCTTGAAGGATACGACCTCAACATTGTCGAAAGAGTTCCCCTGGAAATAGAACCCTGCAAGTTTAACTGCCATTACCTGGAAACAAAAAAATCAAAGCTGGGACATTATCTAAACCTGGTCAAGTAAAAAATGGGAGGGACTGTATTGAAAACTTATGAAGGAAAACTGATTGCCCGCGATTACAAATTTGCTATAGTAGTCAGCCGTTTTAACGAATTTATATCAGGCCGCCTGCTTGAAGGTGCCCTCGACTGCCTGAAGCGACACGAAGCGGATGAAAACAATATTGATGTAATCTGGGTGCCGGGATCATTTGAAATCCCCCTGGCTGCCCAGAAAGTAGCCCAGAGCAAGCGTTACGAAGCTGTTATCTGTCTTGGAGCAGTAATCCGCGGTGACACCCCCCATTTTGACTACGTTGCTTCCGAAGTAGCCAAGGGAGTCGCCGCAGTCGGTCTTAAAACAGCCGTCCCGGTTGCTTTCGGTGTCATCACCAGCGATACACTGGAACAAGCTATCGAGCGGGCCGGCACCAAGGCAGGCAATAAAGGATGGCAGGCGGCGGCATCGGCAATTGAAATGGCCGACCTTAACAGCAGTCTGCAGTTTTAAAAACAAAGGAGCCGGTTCATTGACCTCAGAAAAGACACAAAAAAAATTTGTAATAATAGACGGAAACAGCCTGCTCTACAGGGCTTTTTATGCCCTGCCTCCCCTGCAGAACCGCCGCGGTGAACAAACAAACGCCGTATACGGTTTTACCAATATGCTGGTCAGGCTGCTCGGCGAGGAAAATCCCGATTATGTTGCAGTAGCCTTTGACCCGCCCCGCCCTTCATTCCGGGTCCGAATAGATGAAAATTACAAGGCGCAGCGAGAAAAAATGCCCCGGGAGCTTGGTGAGCAGATTGCCCGAACCCGGGAAATTCTCTCCGCGCTACGCATTCCCGTTTTTGAAGTGGAAGATTATGAAGCCGATGATGTCATCGGGACCCTGGCCGACCGTTTTAATACCGTCGGCAGGGAGGTGACGGTCGTCTCCGGAGATGCTGACCTTTTACAGCTGGTCGGCGAGGGAATCGAAGTGTTGCTGACCAAAAAAGGGATCAGCCAGATGGAACGCTACGACCGGAATCAGCTGAAAGAAGAATATGGCCTGACCCCCGAACAGTTTATCGAATTTAAAGCTCTCAAGGGTGATCCATCCGATAATATACCGGGTGTACCGGGAATCGGTGATAAAATTGCCCGCCGCCTTCTGGAAGAATATGGCACCCTGGATCATATCTATAAAAACATGGATCACCTTAAGGGAAAAGTGGCCGATAACCTGGCCGAATACCGAGATCAGCTCTATACCGGCCTGGACCTGGTTACCCTGCGACGCAATGTGCCTGTTGAAGTGGACTGGGATCAGTGCCGCCGTCGCGAATTTGATTACCAGCGCCTTTTACCACTGCTGGAAGAACTGGAATTCAGGAGCCTTGCTGAAAGGCTGGCTCCGCAGGATGGGGAGGACAAAAAGACCGCAAAGCCTGCCGCGCAAGCCCGGCGAATTGAAGATCCTGATGAAGTGGACTGCCTGCTCGAAGACGTGGAAAAAGGCGATCAGCTGGCCTTGCTGGTGGAATTGGAAGAAGGACGTCCTTACTGGAGGCAGCCTGTCCGCTGCCTGGCTTTGGCTGCAGGGCCGGAAAAAGTTTGCTATATAGATCCGGCTCGCTTCGCGGATGAAAAACAGCTGTGGAAGCGGCTGGCTGCCATTGCCGACAGCCGCGTTGGCCTGCTGGTTCACAACGCCAAGATATGCGAACATCTATTTTCCGAACAGGGTTTAAAAACGCCTCCTGTTGTTTTTGACACTTACCTGGCTGCATACCTGGTTGATCCGGCCCGTGGAGGCTACGATTTGCCTGTGCTGATGCAACGTTACCTGGGTAGTGACAGACCTCTACCCGGAGGTCGGAAAAAGGAGAAACCTTCCGTTGAGGAAAGCGGATCAGCCCTGGCCTGCATGGCCGGAGAAATGTTTTCCCTGCGGGAAAAGCTAAATACAGAGCTGTCCGCCCAGGACCTTGAAAAATTACTCTATGATCTGGAACTGCCCCTGGCCGGGGTCCTGGCCCGCATGGAAAGGCGAGGAATGAATGTTGACCTGGATTACCTGCATGACCTGTCGGCCGAAATATGCCGCCGCCTCGATCAACTGGAGAGGCAAATATATGCCGAAGCAGGTGAAGAATTCAACCTAAATTCGCCGCAGCAGCTTTCAACCATACTTTTCGACAAGCTGGGACTTCCCACGGTGCGTAAAACTAAGACCGGGCGTTCTACAGACGCCCGGGTTCTGGAAGAATTGGCTTCCCGGCATGAAATTGCTTCCCTGCTGCTGCATTACCGCCAGCTGGCCAAACTGGAAGGGACCTACCTCTCGGGCCTCATCGACCTGGTTGATCCGGAGGAAGAGAAAATTTTTACCACCTTCAACCAGGCGGCCACGGCTACCGGGCGCCTCAGCAGCAGCGATCCGAACCTCCAAAATATACCGATCCGCCTCGAAGAAGGGCGGCGCATTCGCCGTGCCTTCATTGCTTCAAAGGACAAGCGGATTTTGTTTGCCGCTGATTATTCCCAGGTTGAACTGCGCATCCTGGCCCATCTTTCCGCAGATCCAATCCTGGTGGAGGCTTTCAAAACGGGGGAAGATATTCACCGCCGCACCGCCGCCGAGGTAAACGGTGTTTCCCTGGAGGAAGTTACACCCATGATGCGTGAAAAAGCGAAAGCAGTGAACTTTGGCATTATCTACGGATCGAGCGATTACGGATTGGCCCAGGGATTGAAAATTCCCCGGGCTGAAGCCAAAGTCTATATTGACAGCTACTTCGAACGTTATCAGGGAGTGCGCGTATACATGGACCAAATTATTGATGAAGCACGTGAAAAAGGCTACGTGACCACCCTGTTTAACCGGCGCCGTTACCTGCCTGAGATCAAGTCTGCCAATCACAATACCCGCAGCTTTGCCGAAAGGACCGCTCTGAATACTCCCATCCAGGGCTCGGCTGCTGATGTAATCAAGCTGGCCATGATCAAGATCGATGAAATAATCGAAGAAGGTGGTTTCAGGGCAGCCATGCTGCTTCAAATTCACGACGAACTGCTTTTTGAAATCGACGAAGATGAGCTGGACTTTTTTGCACCGGTGGTAAAAAGGGAGATGGAAAACGCCTTTTCCCTCGATGTGCCCCTGCAGGTTGACCTGAAGTGGGGGCACAGCTGGGACGAACTAAAAAAAATGTAAGGCCGGAGCCGGCATCCCTTCTGTCGGCCTTTTCTCCTCTAAAGGAGTATGATTATGCCCGAACTGCCTGAAGTGGAAGTAATTTGCCGCGATCTGGCACCGCTCATCGGGGGCAAAACCTTTGCCCGTCCGCAGCTCCATTTCCCGACCACTATTTTCCATCCTGCCCCGGAACAATTTGCCGACTCTCTATGCGGGAGACGGGTAGAGAGTGTCCGCCGGCGGGGTAAATACCTGATCATAGATCTTCATCGGGGAATCCTTGCCGCTCACCTGCGGATGACCGGCAATATCATCTACCGGGACGAAGTGCCAAAAAGCGAAGATCGATTTTTGCGCCTGACTCTGCCCTTCAGCGACGACTCTGCCCTTTACT
>JAGYMW010000046.1 GCA_018400435.1 Bacillota bacterium
CACGATGCCCAGCATTAATATGAAAAAGGTGTTCCTGCTCGGGCATGAGCAGGAGAAAGATAAAATATTTGAGATATTGCAGAACATGGGCAGTATCCAGCTACTTGACATCAAAAATTCGGAATCCTGGCAGGATTTTAAAAGTCTTCTTGAACCAGATTGTGCTGGTGAAGAGGCCGGCAACTTAGACTCCCTGCTTGGTGAAATCCGCTATTGTCTCGATCTGTTTCAGCGTCACTTCCCGGTGCGGAAAAATTTTGTTCAGCAGTTTGTTGGGGGCAAAATGGAACTGACTCCGGATGAATATACCCGTCACATCAGCAGTCTTGATCAGGTCAATTTAATACACGATCAATGCCGGCAAGTAGAAGAAAAGTTGATTCACTACCGCAATGAAGAAACCCAGCACTACAGTCTGATTGAAGAACTTACGCCCTGGCTACCACTTAAAGTACCGCTTGAAGATCTGACAGTGGGACCTCATGCAGCCATGGGGCTTTACCAGGTGGTAAATGAACAGTATCCTGAACTGGAGGCATCTTTAACAGAAAATCTTGAAGCAGTTTATCTCGAGGATGTATCCAGTGATAATGAATACACATATTTCTTTTTGGCCTGTTTGACAAAAGAACTGCCGGCGGCCAGAGATATTTGTAAGGATAAAGCGGCAACCAGTGTTACATTTTCCGATCTTGAAGGGACTCCGGAAGACAATGCTAAAATATTACAGGCAGCAGCGGAGAATGCGGTTGCTGAACAGCAGGCTGCTCTGAAAGAACTGGAGGAGCTTCTTGCTCACCGTACAATGTTGATGGCCTGCTATGATCATATCAGTAATGAGCTAAAAAAACATGAAGCAGTATCAAATCTTGTCCGCACTGAAAAAAGTTTTTTGCTTGAAGGGTGGGTTCCGGTCCCCGTTCTCTCTTCACTGGAGCAGAAGATAGCTACTGAAACAGAAACGGCAGTCCTGACATCCCGTGATCCAGAACCGGGAGAAGACATTCCCATCCTGCTACACAACAGCGGGCCGGTGGAAGCGTACGAAGTAGTAACCAGACTTTACAGCACACCAAAGAAAAATGAGCTGGATCCAACACCTTACCTGGCACCGTTTTTCTTTGTTTTCTTCGGCATCTGTCTATCAGATGTAGGCTACGGTGTGATTCTTGCGTTAATGGCACTTTTTATTTCTCGCAAATTGAAGCTTGGCGGCATGGGTAAGCAGCTTATTCAACTTCTTTTTTTCGGCGGTATTTCATCAGTAATCTTTGGGATTCTATTCGGGGGGTATTTTGGCGATATTTTCAAACTTCCACCTTTGTGGTTCAACCCGCTTGAAGATCCAATGCAAATGCTCATTTATTGTTTTGCCCTGGGGCTGATCCATATTTATTTTGGAATGGGGCTGCAGGCTTACCGCAACATCAAGGCAGGACAGCCGTTAGATGCTCTTTTTGATCAGGGAAGCTGGTTTATTTTCCTCAACGGGTTAATTATGCTTCTGCTGCCCCAGTTTTCTGCTGTTGGGAAGTGGCTGGCCTATGGGGGGGCGGCTGCCTTGATTTTAACCCAGGGGCGGACTCAGCAGGGTGTTATCAAAAAATTGATGAGCGGACTGGTAAGCCTTTACAATATTACGGGTTATCTTAGTGATGTACTGTCATATTCCCGTTTGCTTGCTTTAGGGCTGGCTACCGGGGTTATTGCAACGGCGATCAACTCCATGGGAGATATGGTTGCCGGCAGCATTGTAGGGACGATTATCATGATCGGTGTGCTTCTGGTAGGGCATCTGTTTAATATTATTATTAGTACCCTTAGTTCATATGTGCATACCAGCCGGCTGCAATACATTGAGTTCTTTAGCAAGTTTTTTGAAGGTGGCGGAAGTTCTTTCCAGCCTTTTGGTATAAAACGAGAATATATCGATCTGGCCGAAACAGAAGAAAGTCATTAAGAAAAATGGTGGATAATATAGTTTTAGAATAAAAGGGAGGCATACAGGATGACAGGACTTGAAATAGCGCTTTTAGGAGCTGCTCTGGCCGTTGGTTTGGCCGGAATCGGTTCGGCAATCGGGGTAGGTATTGTCGGTCAAAGTGCGGCCGGCCTGGTAACCGAAGATCCAGATAAATTTGGGCAAACCCTGCTTCTCCAGGCATTGCCGGGCACGCAGGGCATTTACGGTTTACTTACCGGATTCATCATCATGCAGAGAGTAGGCATTATAGGCGAGACTCTTCTTGAGTTGACCGTACCTGAGGGATATGCTTTCCTGATGGCTGCGATTCCCATTGCCCTTGTTGGCCTGCTTTCAGCGATTTATCAGGGAAGGGTATCCGCTTCCGCAGTGGGCCTTATTGCCAAGCGTCCTGAAGAACTGGGTAAAGGGATTGTCTACGCGGTTATGGTTGAAACCTATGCTGTGCTGGCTTTGCTGGCTTCAATCATGCTGCTCTTTGGTATTCCGGTATAAAGGGGTGAGTGGCATGCATGAAGGAGCGGACAGAATTATCGAACGCATTCTCGGCGATGCAAAAGCCAGAGCCGATGAAATAATGCAGGGAGCTGAGGAAGAGAAAGAAAAGATCCTTTCTGAAGCTCGTCAAAAAGCCAAGAACCAGGAAACCCGTATCCTTGAACAGTCCCGTAAAGATGCTGAAGAAGAAAAAAGAAGAATAATCGGGGTTGCTCAACTTGAAGCACGCAAAGAGATTCTTTCATCCAAACAAAAACTGATCCGCGAAGCTTTTGATCGAGCTCTGAATAAACTTGAAGATCTTGATGATGAAACTTACCTCGATGTTATAGGTAACATGTTTCTTGAACAGGTTGAGACAGGTTCCGAGACGGTTTCCTGTTCGGCAAAGGATAAGAAGAGGATTCCTGCTGCTTTCTGGCAGGAAATTAATGATAAACTTGCCCAACAGGGCAAGCAGGGCAGGTTGACTCTTTCTGAAGAGACCAGGGATATCCGTGGAGGGTTTATCCTGCTTTCAGGTGGAGTGGAGCTAAATTGTTCATTTGAAGCGCTTTTGGAAATGCAGAGAGAAGATCTCGAACCCGAAGTGGCAGCTATTCTATTTCCTTAAACAGGATGATACCACTGCGGGAAAGGGGAGCAAACAATAAATGCCCATTGATGATACAGCTTATGCCTATGCAGTCGGACGGATCCGTGCCCTTGAGGCTCGCCTTCTCGATCAAAACCGCTTCGATAGGATGATCGATGCTTCTTCAGCGGAAGAAGTGCTTAAGATGCTTACTGAATCCGAATATGCGTCTTCGTTTGGCGAGTTGTCTAATATACATGATTTTGAGACTATCCTTTCTTCAGAACTGCGGCATATTTTTGATTTACTTGAAACAATCACACCCTGGCCGGAGCTTATTGCGATAATGGCGTTGCGGTATGATGTCCATAATTTGAAAGTTTTGTTCAAAGCGAGATATCTGGACATAAAAAGCAACCTGCTTATCCCTGTAGGGACCTGCCCGACAGGGAAAATGGTCCAGGCAGTGGCTGAAGATGATTTCCGTGATCTTCCTGACAGGCTGCGCATTGCTGCGGAAAAAGTAAATGAAGATTTTCTCGTTAACCATGATCCACAGGTTATAGATTTAATCCTTGACCAAGCACTTTTCGAAGAATTGATCAGCAGGGCTGAGAAGGCCAACGTTCCGTTTTTAAAAGGATTATTTATCAGGCAGATAGATTTAATTAATTTGAAAACACTTGTCCGGGTAAAAAATATGGGTTTTGGTCGAGAGTTCTTTAAAAAGGCGTTTCTACCGAACGGAAATCTTTCTTTTGACCAATTGGGAGGATCTATTGATGAGCCCCTCGAATCCCTGATTGTTCAACTGGGCATGACTGAATATGCTACCCTTGTCGATGAAGGTATCAGGGATTGGCTCGACAGGGGAACAGCATCCCGTTTTGAAAAATTGGCTGATGATTATATAACCGCTTACCTGAAAAAAGGGAAATGGATGCCTTTTGGTCCGGAGCCTCTGATCGGTTACTTGTGGGCCAAAGAGGTCGAATTGAAAAATATCCGCTTAATCCTGGTGGGGAAAATTAATAAACTGCCTGCCGAAGCGATCAGGGAGCGAATACGCGATGCCTACATATAAAATAGCAGTAATTGGAGATAAAGATTCAATCCTCGGTTTTAAAACTATTGGAGTGGACACCTATCCTGTAACGAGCAGTGAGGAAGCGCTGGCTGTTTTGAAGAAACTGGCCGCATCAGACTGTGGAGTAATATTTTTAACTGAGGAGCTGGCCGGTGAACTTACAGATGTTGTCAATGAACTGAACAAACGTTTCCTGCCGGCGGTTGTTTTAATACCCAACAGCAAGGGGACCCTTGGTATCGGGATTGATCAAATCAAAAAAAATGTGGAAAAAGCAATCGGCGCAGATATTCTTTTCAGGAAAGAAGGTTGATAACTTGGATGCTGGCAAAATTGTCAAGGTTTCCGGCCCCCTGGTAGTAGCTGAAAATATGGGTAATGCCCGGATGTATGATATGGTCAGAGTTAGTGATGCACGCCTGCTGGGTGAAATTATCGAGCTGCGTGGCAATACGGCTTCAATACAGGTTTATGAAGAGACCGGGGGCCTTGGCCCCGGAGAACCCGTATATACAACCGGCGATCCTCTGAGCGTAGAACTCGGCCCCGGCTTAATCGAGGGAATATTTGACGGAGTTCAGCGGCCTCTTGATACGATCAGAGAGCAGGTTGGCGATTATATTACCCGCGGGGTAGATGTATATCCCCTTGACAGGGAACGCAAATGGGAATTTGTTCCGAAAGCCAAAGAAGGTGACCGTGTCCTTCCCGGAGACATCCTGGGGACGGTCCAGGAGACAACACTGGTGGAACACCGGATTATGGTTCCCCCCTATGTTGCCCCCGGGATCATTAAAGAAATTAAAAGCGGTGAAGCCACCATCACCGATGTTATTGCTCGCCTGGAAACTGATAATGGTATAGTTGATTTGACTATGATGCAGCGCTGGCCGATTCGCAAAGGGCGTCCTTACAGGGAAAAATTGGGGCCACATGAGCCCATGATTACCGGGCAGCGCATTATTGATACCTTTTTCCCTGTGGCCAAAGGGGGAACTGCATGTATTCCAGGCCCCTTTGGCAGCGGAAAGACAGTCATTCAGCATCAGCTTTCCAAGTGGGCTGATGCGGAAATTGTAGTCTATATCGGCTGTGGAGAACGGGGCAATGAAATGACCGATGTGCTCCTGGAATTCCCTGAGTTGAAAGATCCGAAATCCGGAGAACCGTTGATGAAGAGAACCGTTCTCATTGCCAACACTTCGAATATGCCGGTGGCGGCCCGTGAGGCATCAATTTATACGGGAATTACAATTGCTGAGTACTTCCGTGACATGGGTTACAGTGTTGCCTTGATGGCCGACTCCACTTCACGCTGGGCAGAGGCGTTGCGGGAGATGTCTGGCCGACTGGAAGAGATGCCGGGTGAGGAAGGTTACCCGGCTTATCTTGGCTCCCGGATGGCAGAGTTTTATGAGCGAGCTGGTCGGACTGTCTGCCTCGGCAATGAGGATAAGGAAGGAGCTCTTACTGTTGTCGGTGCGGTTTCACCTCCCGGCGGGGACCTTTCTGAACCGGTATCACAGGCTACCCTGCGGATAGTAAAAGTTTTCTGGGGTCTTGATGCATCCCTGGCTTACCGGCGCCACTTCCCGGCTATAAACTGGCTGCTCAGCTATTCGTTGTATCTTGATAATGTTGCTGCTTATTTTAAGGAAAAAGTCGGGGATCAGTGGAATGAAATGAGACGCGAAGCGATGCGTCTGCTGCAGGAAGAAGCCGAACTGGAAGAGATTGTGCGGCTCGTTGGCGTAGATGCACTTTCGCCGCGAGAAAGACTGACCCTTGAAACGGCCAAATCACTGCGGGAAGACTTTCTGCACCAGAATGCTATGCACGAGATTGACACTTACAGCTCCCTGGACAAACAGTTTAAAATGATCGAGTTGATCCTTTTTTATCATCATCAGGCAGAAGCACTTGTGGACAAGGGAGAGATAGATCTTGATCTGGAGAAACTTTTTTCTCTGCCGGTGAGGGAAAGAATTGCCAGGATTAGGTATGCTCCGGAAGAGAATCTCAAAGAACTGGATGAGGTGTCCCGGGAGATTAAAGAACAAATTGCTTCGTTAGCCGGCGAAGGAGGGGAAGAAGATGCTTAAGGAATACAAAACAATTGTTGATGTAGCCGGCCCGCTGATGCTGGTTGAAAAAGTGGAAGGTATCAAATATGGAGAATTAACTGAGATTGAGCTGCCCACGGGAGAAGTCAGGCGCGGACAGGTTTTGGAAGTAGACAGGGATAAGGCTCTGGTTCAAATTTTCGAAGGGTCGACCGGCCTGAATATCGGCTCGGCAAAAGTGCGGTTTCTGGGTAAATCTATTGAACTACCTGTTTCAATGGATTTACTTGGCCGAGTTTTCAGCGGCCTTGGCCAACCACGTGATGGTGGACCGAAAATTATCCCTGATAAAAGGCTTGATATCAACGGTTATCCCATTAATCCATATGCTCGTGATTATCCTTCCGAATTCATTCAGACCGGGGTTTCGGCGATTGATGGAATGAATACCATGGTCCGCGGGCAGAAGCTACCTATATTCTCCAGCTCCGGGCTCCCTCACTCCAGGCTGGCTGCTCAGATCGCCAGACAGGCTAAAGTCCTGGGAACTGAAGCCAAATTTGCAGTGATTTTTGCCGCCATGGGCATAACTTTTGAAGAAGCCGATTTCTTTATTAGCGATTTTCGCAAAACCGGAGCAATTGAGAGGGCAGTCCTTTTTATAAATTTGGCTGATGACCCGGCTATTGAAAGAATTTCCACTCCTCGTATGGCTCTCACCGCCGCCGAATACCTGGCTTACGAAAAGGATATGCACGTGCTGGTTATCCTGACTGATTTGACCAACTATGCCGAAGCGCTGAGAGAAATATCGGCTGCTCGTAAAGAAGTTCCCGGACGGCGAGGCTATCCCGGTTATCTTTATACAGACCTTTCGACCATATATGAAAGAGCCGGACGGATTCAGGGCCGTAAAGGGTCCATTACTCAGCTGCCGATCCTGACAATGCCCGAAAACGACATTACTCATCCCATTCCCGATTTAACCGGGTACATCACTGAAGGACAGATTATCCTCAGTCCGGAGCTGCACCGCAAGGGTATGTATCCCCCTATCAATGTGCTTCCTTCGCTTTCTCGCTTGAAAGACAAGGGGATCGGCAAAGGAAAAACCCGTGAAGATCATGCCGATACGATGAACCAGCTTTATGCTGCTTACGCCCGCGGCAAGGAAGTGAAGGAACTGGCTACCATCCTGGGTGAAGCGGCCCTGTCGGAAGCTGACAAAAAGTTTTCACACTTTGCCGATGAATTTGAAAACCGCTATGTTTCACAGGGTGAAGAAGAGAACCGTTCTATTGAGGAAACTTTAAACCTGGGCTGGGATCTTCTTTCCTACCTGCCACGGACAGAACTTAAAAGAATTCGTGATGAGTATCTCGAAAAATACCTGCCTGCGCAGAAAGAGGAGGTTTAGGCCATGGAAATACGGGTCAATCCAACCCGCATGGAGCTAAACCGCCTGAAAAAAAGATTGAAAATGGCGGAGCGGGGCCACAAATTGCTAAAAGATAAAAGAGATGAATTGATCCGCCAGTTTCTGATCCTGGTCAGGAAAAATAAAGAATTGCGCGAGGACATTGAAGAAGAGCTTTCCGGTGCTTTTGCCAAGTTTCTGCTGGCCCGGGCAGTGATGTCTCAGGACAACCTGGAAGAAGCTCTCATGTATCCAACCAGGAAGCTGACCCTTGACATCGATAAACAGAATATAATGAGCGTGAATGCGCCTAAATTTAGCTGGCATGAGGATTCCGACCAGGATGAGGGAAACAGTATTTATCCTTATGGCTTTGCCGAGACTTCGGCGGAGCTTGATGCCTCCATCGAAACACTTTCCGGCGTTCTTTCCCGGTTAATGGAGCTGGCGGAAGTGGAAAAAGCAGTACAACTGCTGTCTGGAGAAATTGAAAAAACCCGCCGCCGGGTGAATGCCCTTGAGTATGTTTTGATCCCAAAACTGACAGAAACAATTAAGTATATCGCCATGAAACTGGAAGAAAATGAAAGGGGAGCCCTGGTTCGTTTAATGAAGATTAAGGACGTCGTGCGGGCGAAAATGTGATATCGCCGGGATTAAAATGCATACCTACCGTGGGAATATTCATATACACAGCTGCTATTCGGACGGCACCGGCAGCATAAAAGAAATTGCGGAGGCGGCGGCCTCCGCCGGTTTGGATTATATTATTATCACTGATCATGAAACCGTCACCGGCATCAAAGATGAAGCGGTTTATAACGGCGTCGTGGTGCTGGTGGGGTCGGAAATCAACCGCAAACACAGTCATTACCTGGCCTTCAATATTGATCAAACCATTGGATCCAACGAGGATAACCCCCAGGAAGTGATCGATCAGGTATCGAAGGCGGGCGGTTTTGGTGCGATCGCTCATCCTTTTGAAAAAGGATCTGCCTATATAGAAAAAGGGAAAGCATATCCCTGGATAAAATGGCCTGTTTTCCGTTTTCAGGGCCTTGAAATATGGAACTATACTTCACACTGGAGGGGCCGTTTCCCCTCTTCCCTAAAAACTCTTTACTGTTTTTTTTTGAATCGCAGTGCGGCCATGGATGGCCCTTCGTCTGACTGTTTAAAACTATGGGATTGTTATAACCGGTCCGGTCATCGAATTTTTGGTATTGGTGGCAGTGATGCCCACGCTTCACTGTACAGACTGGGGCCACTTAAAGTAACGATATTTACCTATAACTACATTTTCAGGACTATTAATACTTATATTTACATGGAAGAAGAATTAAGCAGTGATTTTCCAAGAGCTAAAGCCCAGATTTACAAAGCTCTTCAAGAAGGACATTCTTTTTTATCTTACGATATTCTTCATCCGGCTGCTGGATTTCTCTTTTACGGATTAAGCAACGACAGGATTATTCTTCCCGGCAGCGAGCTCGATTATGAAGAGAATATTGAATTGCGGGTAAAATCTCCATATCGGCGCTCATTAATTCGGGTCATACTCGATGGTAAATTGTTTTTAGAAGCAAAAACGGACGATATATCCTTTAAGCCGGCAGTTCCCGGTGTGTACAGGGTTGAAGTTTATTATCGTCCCTTAATGGGGCACCCCCGACCGTGGATTTATGCCAATCCAATTTATGTGAAGACTTATTTTCCCCGATGATAGTTAATTGGATTTGGGTGTGTTGCAGGAAATTTTCTGATGTTATACTATAAAAATGAAATAGATTGCGGAAGACGATTGTATATCGATTTCACAAGGAGGATTTAAGATGATCAGAGTTGGCATCAATGGATTTGGCCGAATTGGCAGGATGACCATGAGAGCATCGCTCAATCAGGATAAAGTGAAGATAGTGGCAGTTAATGATCTGGCCGACAATGAAGCCCTTGCTCACCTCTTGAAGTATGATTCTATTTATGGGCCAGCAGACTGCGACATTTCAGCCAATGAACGGGGATTCATCGTTAATGGTGAGGAGCTGCGAGTATTCTCGGAAAGAGAACCGGCGAAAATTCCCTGGAAAGAAGCAGGGGTTGATGTTGTTATTGAATCAACCGGCATTTTCACCAAGCGTGAAGCTGCTGCCGCTCACCTGGAAGCAGGCGCCAGAAGAGTGATTGTTTCAGCTCCGGCTGCCGTGGATATCATTATTGTTCTCGGGGTTAACGATCATTTATATGACCCGGACAAACATTTTATCATTTCCAATGCTTCCTGCACTACCAATGCTCTGGCGCCCCTGGCCAAGGTGTTGCATGATAATTTTGGTATTCAGAGAGGCCTGATGAATACTACCCATGCTTATACAAACGATCAACGGCTGCATGATTTTCCTCATTCCGATATGCGGCGAGCCCGCGCTGCGGCCCTTTCCATGATTCCTACCACTACCGGAGCTGCCAGAACCGTAGGGGATGTAATTCCCGAACTGAAGGGACGTATTGACGGTTTGGCCATTCGCGTCCCTACCCCGACGGTTTCACTCGTTGACTTTGTCGTCCAGCTGGAAAAAGAGGTTACCGTAGAGGAAATCAACGAGGCCTTCAAGGAAGCTGCTGCAAATTCAAAGTACCTTGATTACAGTGAAGAACCACTCGTTTCTGCCGATTACCGGGGAAATCCTCATTCTTCCACTGTTGATGCCGGATCGACAATGGTAGTCGGGGATAAACTGGCTCGCGTCATCGGCTGGTATGACAATGAGTGGGGATATTCCAACCGGCTTATCGATCTGGCTGCCATGATTGTCTCTAAATAGAAAGGACGATTTGATGAATACTCTAAGCCAAAAGAGCGGCTTGCCCATTAGCTGGGATCAGGAGAAAGAAATGATCCTGTGCGGGGAGGATATGCAACCTCGCGAGTGCCGGCCAGATATCAGGCGTTGGGCTGACATGCTCGATGTACTCTATGATAAGTATGCTTTAGGGATTGACGAGCTTTACTATATGTACCGTGGTTTATCTCTGGCTGAAGACAGTAAGGAGATTGCAGAAGCGGGGTTGAGATATGATATAACGGCCATAAGGCCGGGACTCCTTGGACGCGAATTTGTGAAAACAGCAGGCCATTACCATCCATTGAAACCGGGCACCGGCTTCACCTGGCCGGAAGTGTACGAGGTGCTCAGCGGCAGGGCTCATTACCTTCTGCAGCGCAGGTGCTCTGAACAGCCTGGCGAGGTCGATGCCGTCCTGTTGATTACCGCTTCATCCGGGGATAAAGTGTTAATACCCCCGGGTTTCGGTCATATTACGATCAATGCGGACAATGATTTCCTGATCATGAGCAACTGGGTTGCCGAAGGGTTTGATTCGGTCTACGAGCCTGTCAGGCAGATGCAGGGAGGAGCTTTTTACGCTCTGGAAGATGATGGCGGTGTAAAATTTATTCCAAATCGTAATTACTCTTCACTCCCACCGTTAAAAATTTGTCCGGTAGAGCCAGTCGACCAGTTTATGCTGGTCAAAAATATCCAGATGTATAATATTTTTAAAGAAAACAAAGAAGCCCTGCGCTTTTTAACCAACCCTGAGGATTATGGCGCTGTCTTCGAAAACTATTTGGCAAAATTAATGTTGTCCTAATAGGTCTGGCAACAGTTGCTCTTTTATCATCCGACGGCTGCTGTTTATAAAGTCTGTTATCCTATTTCTCAACCTGTAAGGTACATGCGGTACATTATTCCGGAGGAGGTGACCCGGTGAAGGTTAACCGGAGTATTGAGGAAATCAATGCAAAAATAAAGAAAGGAAAAGCAGTAGTCCTGACGGCGGAAGCAGTAATCGATCTGGTTGAACAAAAAGGCAGCATAGAAGCAGCGGCATCAGTTGACGTGGTGACCACAGGAACATTTGGGCCCATGTGTTCCTCCGGGGTATTTCTCAATGTGGGGCATTCAAGTCCCCGTATTAAGCTGACTGAAGCTTATTTAAATGGTGTCCCGGCCTATGCCGGGATCGCGGCCGTTGATCTCTACCTGGGAGCAACAGCTCTACCGGCAGCCGATCCAGCTAATCGTAATTATCCAGGAGAATTTCTGTACGGAGGCGGGCATGTGATTGAAGATCTCGTTTCCGGGAAGGAAGTCCGCTTTGAAGGTTTTTCTTATGGAACAGATTGCTATCCCCGGAGAAAAGTTGATACGATCATCCGCCTTGATGAAATAAATGAAGCCACACTATTCAATCCGCGCAATGCCTATCAAAACTACAATGTAGCTGTTAATAGGGGCGAGAAAACGATTTATACTTACATGGGTGTGTTGAAGCCCAATCTTGGCAATGCTTATTACAGCACCGCCGGTCAGCTGAGCCCGCTTTTCAATGATCCCTACCTCAAAACGATCGGGCTGGGAACGCGTATTTTCCTGGGCGGAGGTATTGGTTACGTAGCCTGGCATGGAACTCAGCACAACCCTTCTGCAGCACGAACAGATAAAGGAATCCCGCGCGATCCAGCCGGAACCCTGGCCTTGATCGGTGATTTAAAACAGATGAATGCTCGCTGGCTGAGAGGGCTTAGCTTCCTTGGTTACGGGGCTACTTTACAGGTGGGACTCGGCATTCCTATTCCCATTTTAAATGAAGAGATCATGCAGTACTGTGCCGTTCGTGACGACGATATTATTGCACCGGTGACGGACTATTACAAGGACTATCCCAATCTGGAAGACGGAAATCTTGGTTATGTAAGTTATGCAGAATTGAAAAGTGGATTAATTAATTTGGAGGGGGGAAAGATTCCCACTGCTTCTCTTTCCAGCTATGCCGGGGCACGGGAGATCGCCATAACCTTAAAAGAATGGATTGAAAGTGGCCGGTTTTTGCTCACCGAACCGTCGACAAAGCTCCCTTCAGCGGAAGCTGATATTGTTTTAAAATCGATGCCCCAGAGGGATCCGGAAAAGCGGGAGGATGACTAATGGTTAAACAAAAAATTGTGCTGCGCTTCCCACCGAATATTGTTGAACAGCCAATTATTTACATGATGATTAAAGATTTTGATCTGATGGTTAATATTTTACGTGCCGATATCAATCCCCGCAAGGAAGGACGCCTGATGATGGAGGTCAGCGGCGAAAATGCCGATTATCAGAGGGCGATGGCCTGGTTGAAGGAGCAGGGGTTGATCATTACCAACCTGGAACAACAGATAATCTGGCGGGAGGATCGTTGTACCCACTGTGGTGCTTGTACCGTTATTTGTCCTACCGGTGCGCTTCACTTCGAACGGCCGTCGATGAATGTTCAGTTTGACCAGGATAAATGTATAGTCTGCGAACTTTGCCTGCGGGCCTGTCCGGCCAGGGCGATGGAAACGCCGATCGACAACGCTCTTTTCAGATGAGCAGCAGGAGAATTTATCGACATGAAGGCTCAGGCCCCCGCCTAACCTCTTTCACGGTTGCTGTGAAGGAAAGCGATCTCTGGATAGCCGTGAACAGTTCTTTTTACAAGGACAGTCTTCAGGAGCGCACAGAACATTTCCTGTGGCGAATTCGTCGCAGCCTCGAATCTTATCTGGCAGTTTATCCTAATATCGTTGAATCCTTAGAGCCGTGCCTTCTGGAAGAAGATGCGCCGTGGATATTGCATCGTATGACTGAAGCGGCAAACAGAGCCGGTGTGGGCCCAATGGCAGCGGTTGCCGGAGCGGTGGCGGAAAGTGTTGGAACTATGCTGCTCGAATTTTCACCCGAGGTGATAGTCGAAAACGGCGGCGATATTTTTCTTAAAGCAGACGCTCCTGTTACAGTTGGTATATATGCCGGACAGTCTCCCCTCAGCGGAAAACTCGGCCTGAAGATTAACCCGTCCAGGACACCGCTTGGCATCTGTACATCCTCGGGGAAAGTTGGCCCCTCCTTAAGTTTCGGCCGGGCCGATGCAGCTGTAGTTGCCGCTGTTTCAGCTCCTCTTGCCGATGCAGCAGCAACAGCCGTCGGCAATATGGTTACCAGCCCCTCTGATTTTAGCCATGCAGTAAGATTTATGCGCTCAATTACTGGTGTGAGCGGACTTTTGCTGATTTGCGGTGACAAAATGACAATATGGGGAGATATGGAGCTGCAGCCGTTGAAGAGTTGAAGAAAGTATGCAAATAAAGAGCTGCGCCGACGAAAAATGTAATTCAG
>JAGYMW010000047.1 GCA_018400435.1 Bacillota bacterium
TCATGATTCGTAATCGTCTTTTTGTCAACATTTTATGTTACGCGAACAGCCGTTTCCTGTCCCGCAGAGCACCATTTCGCGGCTTTTTTTATAAATTCCTTTTAAAGTAATCCACAGTACGCACAGGCTTATCCACAGGGAAAAGCTTTAAAACAGCTTAATAGGCAAAGTTATAAACAATAAGAACAAAGTGGTAACATAAAACTTTAAAAAAGCCGAAAACGAAAAATATAACAAGTTTCTTCGCTGAGATTCTGGGATGGGCGGCTGAGCGGGCAAGACGGTTTCAGGAGGTGTACTTTAAAGGGCAACGGTCGGAAGGGGCGGAAGTAATTTCAACTGTTGCTATCCTCGATGGTCAGGCCGGGGTAGGCATTGAGGTCGAGGGAAGCAAACTGTTTCCGCCGGTAGAGGGGGTAGGCGGCGGCAGCAATCATGGCCGCATTGTCGGTGCAGAGGTCCAGGGGTGGAACGTAGAACTTTACGGGCGGGAGTGCTGCGGCAAGGCGCAGTTCCATGCGCCGGCGAAGGCTGCTGTTGGCGGCTACTCCGCCGGCCAGGAGGACACTCCTGGCGTTATATTCAGCAGCGGCAAGGGCCGTTTTTTCCACCAGCACTTCCACCAGGGCCTCCTGGAAGGAAGCCACCAGGTCGGCCATATTGACCGCTTCGCCACGGCGGCGGGCATGGTAGAGATGGTTAATCACCGCTGTCTTCAGGCCGCTGAAGCTGAAGGAAAAGCGGTTTTCCTCTTCCAGCCAGGCCCGGGGGAATTTGACTGCCTGAGGGTTGCCTTCGCGGGCCAGTTTGTCAATAAGCGGCCCTCCCGGATAACCCAGCTCCAGGTGGCGGGCTACCTTGTCGAAGGCTTCGCCGGCAGCGTCATCGATGGTGCGCCCCAGGGGAACGATTGAATCGGCTTCCGGCAGGAGAAGCAGCTCGGTGTGGCCGCCGGAGACAACCAGGACAACGGCCGGGTAATGCCGGGGGGCCCCGGCCAGGTAATTGGCGTAGAGGTGGGCCTGGAGGTGATTAACAGCCACCAGGGGCAGGCGCAGGGCATAGGCCAGGGCCTTGGCAGTGGCCACTCCCACCAGGAGAGCGCCCACCAGGCCGGGTCCGTGGGATACGGCCACAGCCTGCAGGTCTCCAAAGGTGATCCCCGCTTCCTGCAGGGCTTTGTCAATGAGAGTGTTGACCAGGATCAGATGGTGACGGGAGGCTATCTCGGGTACCACCCCGCCGAAACGGGCATGCAGTTCCACCTGGGAGGATACCAGGCTGCTGAGGATGCGATTACCGACAGCGACGACGGCGGCCGAGGTCTCGTCGCAGGAGGTTTCAATCCCCAGGATGAGGGTCTCTTCAGTTTTCACCTCGAGTCCCTCCTTCCTTTTTCCTTTTTCTTTCCCTGTCCCGGAGGGGTTTGGTCATGATCAGGGCATCCTCGTCGCTGTAATAGTGCAGGCGGCGGCCGCAGACTGCAAAGCCGTGCTTCTCGTAGAAACGGCGGGCAGCCTTGTTGCTGGGACGCACTTCCAGGGTGAAACTGTGCGGTTTGTGCAGCGTTACTTCGTCGATCATGGCTTTCAGTAGAAGGGTGGCAATACCACGGCGTTGGTACTCTTCGGCCACAGCCAGGGTGGTAATATGCACTTCGTCGATAATGATCCAGCAACCGATGTAGCCAATTACTTTATCGTCCAAATGGGCCACCAGGTAGCGGGCCAGGCGGTTGGTCTGCAATTCTGTGAGAAAAGATTCAGGAGGCCAGGGGTCCCGGAAGGAAGCCTGTTCCAGGGCAGAAACCTCTCTAATATCTTTCGTGTCCATGGGGGAGACGGTGATGGGCAGGTCCATGTTATTGTTCAGCTTCTCTCCTTTTCTTGCTTTATCTTACTCTTTTTTTCGGCCAGCCGCTCCGCTTCGGGACGGCGCAGGTAGATGGGCAGCAGTTTCTCGTAGGGCACATCCGGGTTATTCTGCAGGATTAGCCGGGCCCGGTAAGCAACCAGGGCAGCGCGGCAGACCCGGAAGGGAGCCGGGGTGATCACAGCCTGGCCGGGAAGCGCCTCGCGCAGGGCGGGGGCGCAGCTGTGCAGCCCCTCCCCGAGAAAAACGACCGGTTCTTTATAGGAACGCAGGATTTCGACCAGTTTATTCAGGGCGACAGCCCGCGGTTCAAACAGGGTTTGCAAGGGGTAAGGTTCTTCCGGGGAGCGGCGGTAGAGGGCGCTGTAGACCTGGCTGCGGCGGGCATCGAGGATGGGGCAGATCAGGGCACCGGGGCTGCAGGCCGCTTCGGCAAGGGCTTCCAGGGTGCAGACCGGCACGGCCGGTATGCCGAGTCCCTGGGCCAGGGCCCGGGCGGTGGAAACCCCGATGCGCAGGCCGGTGAAGGAACCTGGCCCTGCGGCGGCGGCCACCGCTTGCAGCTCTTCGCGCTCCAGGCCCGCTTCCGTCAGCAGGGCATCGAGCATGGGCATGAGGCGCTCGGAGTGAGTTTTCTTGATACTGGTGGTCATCTCCGCCAGCAGGCGGTCATCCTGCAGGAGGGCGACGCTGCAGGACAGGGTTGTGGTATCGAGGCCCAGGATTAACAGGATTCGTTCCTCCCTGTGTAAAGGGTTCAGCAGAATATTTTCCACCCTTACTATTCAAAATGGCGATCGCAAGTAAATGTTTCTTTTATACCCAAAGGCTTAATTCTGATTTCATCATCGTCCAGGACCAGGTAAAGCCTTGAACCTTTTAGCAATTTCAAATTATTTCTTATTTCTACCGGCAGGGTTAGCTGTCCTCAACTGCTTATTTTTACAATAGAAGATTTCATTTTGCCTGGATCTCCTTACTTGTAAAAAATACCTTACTTATATAATATAGCATAACCCTGCGTCGCGATCAGGCTAAGTGATATTCAAAGAACCGTCGCTATGCCAGTTCAGGGTTTCTAGCAGAAGAGCCAGCATTGCAGCGGAGGTCGAGCCCAGGGGGTTAAACCAGAGCTGCCGCCCCTCCCCACTTTCGTCATAGAAACGCTCAATGATTATCTCCAGTTGATCAGGGGGCAGCACTTCGGGCAGGCGCTCGGGCCATTCTACAAAGGCCACTCCCTCGCCCGGCAGGTATTCTTCAAAACCGAGTTCAATGATATCATCATCGTCCGAGAGACGGTAAAAATCAAAATGGTAGAGGGGCAGGCGACCGTGGTAAATGCGCTGGAGGACAAAGGTGGGACTGGTAATCTGTTCCCTGACGTCCAGGCCGCGGGCAGCACCGCGGACAAAAACGGTCTTGCCGGCGCCCAGTTCGCCCTGCAGGGCAACGACCAGCGGCCTGTCCAGGATGCGTCCCAGGACTTCGCCAATGTGGGCGGTTTCCGCTTCGTTCCTGGTGGTAATAAAGGCTTCAGCCTGCTGCATGGGTCCCCTCTTTTCCAAATCTGTAATTTATCATAGCGGCGATCCGGGCGAAAAGCAAGTCAGGCTTTCACGCCAACGGGCTTCACTGCTTTTTATTTTAACATTTATAAGCTGGTGGGTGAATAACATACAGCTCAGCAGCTTCTCATCGACAATGTAGTCATGAAAAAAACTAAATGTGAATTTTAGTCAACTGGTCAAGGTTGAATGCATATTGCATGCATATGCTAATTCTGCTATACTCTAATTGTCAGTATGTGATTATATAAGGGGTGACTTAATCATGGCAACCCTCCAGGTCCGCAATTTACCCGAGCATATATACCGCAGGATAGCAGAACGGGCCCGGTCCAAAAGATCAAACATCACGCAGGAAACGATTTACCTGCTGCAAAAAGCACTGGACATGAATGAGCACCGTCGGCAGCAGAGGGATTTACTGGTTGATCAAATGATGACAACTGCACCGCCCGGAGGCAATCAATGGCCTGATCCGGTTTTAATGGTTCGTGAGGATAGAGAGAGATGATCACTGTTATTGATACAAACGCCGCAGTTGAATTTGCTCTGGGACGACCTGAAAACAAACCGGTTGCCCTTGCTCTAAAATCAAGCGAATGGGTGGTAGCTCCCTCTTTATATCTATATGAAATCGCCAATGTTTTTTGGAAATATCACCGCACCGGTTTAATGGACAAAGAGTTAATGTCTAAGAAAACAGTCCAGTGCACAATGCTGATTGATGAATATCTCTCTGCCCGGGAATTATATGAAGAAGCACTTGATCTTTCCTGTCAAATTGATCACCCGGTTTATGATGCTGTTTATCTTGCGGCCTGCCTTAAAAAGAAAGCAAGCCTGCTTACGCTTGACAGGCGCCTGCGGACGGCAGCCGAAAAGCTAAAGATTAAGATTCTTCCAGATGGGAGCTAATCCCTTCCCACTGCTCCAGCAGGCCGGCGAGGCTTTTTTTCGCTTCCTCCAGCTCGCTGCCCAGCCTGGCAAGCTGCCTGTGATCGCCGTATCCGGCCGGGTCGGAAAGGACTTTTTCCAGGTGCTCGATCTCCCCTTCTCTCTCCTCAATTTCTTTTTCCAGGCGGGCCTGTTCCTCCTTGAGGCGGCGGACTCTCTTCTGCTCTTCCCGCGTGCGGCGGTGTTCTTCCTGCCGGCGCCGCTTCTCCTCCCTCTTTGCTTCTTCCTGATTTTCCTGTCCTTTTTCTACAACCGGTTCGTTTTCTTTGCCGGCCAGGTATTCTTCAAAGGGGCTTTCAAAGATGCGCAGGTCACCGCCGCCCATGCTGAAGACGCGGTTGGCCAGGCCGCGTAAAAAATAGCGATCGTGGGAAACGATAACCAGGGTGCCGGGGTAGTCGGTTAAGGCCTTTTCCAGCTCCTCCATGGCCGGCAGGTCCAGGTGGCTGGTCGGTTCATCCATGAGCAGGCAGTTGCCGCTGCCCAGGGCCAGGCGAGCCAGGGCCAGGCGGCTCTTTTCCCCGCCGCTTAGATCGCTGACCTGCTTGAAGACGTCGTCGCCGCGGAAGAGGTAGCGGCCCAGGTGGTTGCGGGCTGCCTTGATGTCCAGCTCGGAGACTTCGGTAATCGTTTCCAGCAGGGTCAGGCGGGGATTGAGATGCTCCTGTTCCTGGGAAAAGTAGGTCACCCGGGTGGAAGAGCCAAGGCGGATGTGTCCCTGCGAAGGCTTTATTTCACCGGCGATTATTTTCAGGAGGGTCGACTTGCCGGCTCCGTTGGGCCCGATCAGGGCAATACGGTCGCCCCAGCGGATCTCAAAAGAAAGGTTTTCAAAAAGAGGGTCCCCGTTGTACGATTTGCCCACCTCTTCAAAGACAACTACAAGGCGCCCGCTGCGCCCGCTGTAGTTGAGCCCAGCCCGGAAGCGCTTTTCTTCAGCCGGGCGATCGACATCTTCCATCCTGGCCAGGCGTTTCTCACGACTGCGGGCCTGGCGCTTGGATCGTTCATCACCCTTCGCTTCGCGCACCAGGCGCTCCTCCCTCTCCTTGAGAAGCTGCTGTTTTTTATATTCCCGGTCCCGGCTGAGTCGTTCCATTTCCAGCTGACGGCGGTATTCACTGTAGTTGCCACTGTAGCTTTTCACAGCGCCCTTTTCCATAGCAAAGATACGTCCCACTACCCGGTCGAGGAAGAAGCGGTCGTGGCTGACAACAATCAACCCGCAGGGCAGGTCACGGAGATATTTTTCCAGCCATTCCAGGGCCGAGAGGTCAAGGAAGTTGGTGGGCTCGTCTAGCAGGAGAAGGTCGAGATCCTGGAGGAGAAGGCCGGCCAGGCGGGCACGGGTCTTCTCGCCCCCGCTGAAAGTGGAGAGATCACGGCTTAAATCGTCTTCGCTGAAGCCCAGGCCGCGGGCTACGGAGAGAAGGCGGCTCTCCACCTGGTAACCGTTCACCGTTTCGAAGCGGGCGATCGCTTCGGAGTATTTTTCCAGCAATTCGGCGTGAGGATCTCCCTGCCCGGAGGAGTGGGCGGCAATTTCCTTCTCCAGGGCGGCGATCTTCTTCTGCAGGCTGAAGATATGTTTGAGAGGATGCTCCAGGTGGCAACGCAGGGTATCTTCTGCCAGGTGCAGAGGTTCCTGGGGCAGGTAACCGAGACGTGAGCCGCGGGCCAGGTGGACCGCTCCGCCGTCGGGGTCCATCTCCCCGGATATTATTTTCAGCAGGGTGGTCTTTCCGGAACCGTTGGGCCCGATCAGGCCGGCTTTTTCACCGGGCTGAAGCTGGAGGGTTACCGATGAAAGGATGGTCTCGGCGCCGAAGGATTTATTGATCTGGGATAAGTTTAATAAAGGCAAAGGTTTTCCCGTCTTTCTTCTCAATCTGTTTTTGGGGCAAAAATACAAATATCGACTGCTTGATCAAAGAAAAGCCGGGGCTAATTCTTTCGCTTCTCGTCCTGCCGCAGCGGTTAACAACCCGGCTTTCCCGGCTCACATGTAAGATATTACAGGAATAGATGAGGGGAAGTCAAACAGTTTCCACATATGGTTTATTCTATCTGGTTTACTTCAAGTGGGTGTAATTTCAATTTTAGAGGTCAGGCAAATATTGGGATTGACAGCGATAGAAGCAAGAATTTTAACCTAATTAACCGTCAACAGAATATCATTAAGCAATAATAGAGACCCCACCTTTGAACTTATAGAAGCTTGAGCTTTATTATGCCAGCCCGGAGACATTCATACCTTTTTACATCAATCCTTAGCACAAGGTCAAATAGCAAGGTGAGATTTCCAGGTTTAACTGTTAAGCCGTGTTTAATAAAGGCATATATAGTAACATAAATAAAAATTATAACTCCCCTGTAGGTACTCTCCTGTAGATACTCTTCTGTAGATACCTTCATTGCCTCTATTTATTTTTTAAGTTATCATATACAAACTAAAGGAGTGAGAGTATGACACTTTTAGGTAAAATTTTGATTGCAGACGATGACCAAAATGTACTTGAACTGGTCAAACTATACGGTAATCGAGAAGGATTTGATGTGATCGGCATCAATGACGGCGATAAGGTGCTGGCTGCCTTCGATCGGGAAAACCCCGATATAGTTATTCTGGACATAATGCTGCCAGGCGTGGACGGGTTGACCCTGTGTCGCAACCTGAGATCTATCCGTATGATTCCTATTATCATGCTGACAGCCAAGGGCGAGGAGGCAGACCGGGTGCTTGGGCTGGAAATGGGCGCCGACGATTACGTCTCCAAACCTTTCAGCCCCCGGGAACTAATGGCCAGGGTTAAAGCAGTCCTTCGCCGGGGCCAGCCGGATGAAACCGTGATAGCGGGCAAGCTTACATTCCCGGGGCTGGAAATTCAGGCCGATACCCGGAAAGTTTTAGTGGCCGGGCAAGAATTAAAATTTACGCCCAAGGAATTTGATCTCCTTTACTACATGGCCAGGAATCCCCGGCGGGTTTTTCCCAGAGATAAACTGCTGGAAACGGTCTGGGGCTACGACTATTATGGCGAAGAACGGACTGTAGATGTTCACGTTCGAAGATTGCGAACCAAGCTATCATCTCTGGACCACGACTATCTGACCACAATCTGGGGGGTTGGCTATCAGTTCAGCCCTCCCCCTGACGAGGAGGATACGACATCGTGAATGATGACCAAGGACCGGGTAAAAGTAAACTGCAATCAGCAGCCCGGAAGATTCTTGTTTGCTGGCATTCCTTCTGGCGCCTGCTGGGTGAGCAATTCAATAAAAATATATACACTCGCATTATCTTTACCAATGTAACGATCTTCACTGTCAGCTTGATAGTTTTGATGTTCTTTTCTGGCTACGTAGTGAAGCATAACACCTATAAACTGGCTGAGGAAGAACTGCTGGACAAAGCAAAGCGGGTTAATTACGCTTTCTCCGAGCTTACCGATAAACTGTGGGGAACTCCTTTAACTGAGTACACCAACGGCCAGGCTCAGGAGAGGCAGGATTTTATTACTTTCCTGGCTGACATCTACGACGCCAGGATCACCATTTTTGATACGGAAGGCATTATTAGCGATACCTCGGCCCAGCAGGAAGTAGGTCCGGGCAGCAAGGTGGAAGATGACTATCTGGCGGCATTAAATGAAGACGATATCACGGTCGTCCGCACCGAAGAACAGGAAACGTACCGGCAATCCCTGGCTACGGTAGCACCCCTGGGCAACGAACAGGCAGACACTGAAAACTGGATTCTTTTGGAAGCGGGACCGGTCGATGTGGAGCCCACATTAAACCAGCTCTACCTGGTCCAAGTGGTTGGTGGGGCTGTGCTCCTGGTGGTCTTGATCATCATTTCTATTTATCTGGCTACTAACATTTCAAGGCCTATTTCTCGCCTGGCGACCAGTATCGGTGATATGGGCAGCGATAGCAGCTTATTGAAGATTGAGAAAGAGTCTCTGGATGAAATAAAAACCCTGTCTCAACAGTTGATCAAACTGGAACAAAAGATGCGTAAAATCCAGTCTGAAGGCCGGAAAATGGAAGAAGACCGCTCACGGTTGTTTGCAGAGATCTCCCATGAATTGCGCACCCCGCTCACAGCCGTACAGGGTTTTATCGAGGCCATCCACGATGGTATGGCCCGGGACCAGGCTGTTTTTGATCGCTACCTGGATACCATTTATCAGCAAACTATCCATATTAACAGGCTGGTGGATGATATTCTGGCCTTAAGCCGCCTGGAGAGCGGCACCGTCACCGTAGATAAACTGCCTGTGAATTTGAGCGCCCTGGTTCACGGGGTAGCTACGTCCATGGAGGGAATGACCCGTAAAAAGAACAGCTCGATCCGGGTAGATAACAAAGCTGAAAGCGTTATGATACTCGGTGACGCAGACCGAATGGAACAAATTATCAAGAACCTCTTGAAGAACGCCATAAATGCTACCGAAAATGGCACGATCAATGTCGGTGTAGAGGGCGGACCGGATCAGGTGGTCTTAACCGTCGAAGACAGCGGCGCCGGCATATCCCCGGAGGATCTACCACATATCTGGGACCGTTTTTTTAGGGCCAGAGCCCAGCGAGGCGAGCACAGCAGGGAGAAAGGTACCGGCCTTGGCCTGGTGATTGTTAAAAAGCTGGTCCAGCTTCAGGAAGGCGATATCGAAGTAGACAGCCAGCCGGGCCGTGGGACAACTTTCAAACTCACTTTTCCGTCTTATTACCAGAGTTAAGGGCAGGCCCATTACTTATAAAAAATAGATTTTGAACAGATTCCGGCAGATACAGTCCGGAATCTTTTTTTGTATTAAGAGAAAATTTGATCATTATTTACCCTGAAACATTTTTTAATAACCTGGAAATACAAATTTTTTGTTTGGTAAATACAGAGTAACATTTCGCTTTTACAATAGTCAGCAGCAAGGAGAGATTTTTCTGGCCTTACCGGCGGAGCTTCTTGAAAAATTTAAAATTCACAGCTGGTCATCTTATATGTAGATAGAATCCTGGAGGTAATAATTATGTGATTAATAACCTGTAAATTGAGATTTATAGCCTGACATAGCAGTTCTCATGGCTAACCGTTAAATGTTTTTCCTAAAAACTTTTTAATTTCCCGGGGAGGTAAAATATATGAAAAAGTTAACAGCTTTAACAATGATAATACAGGTTATGCTGTCAGCCTTAAGTTTAGCTGTCGGTGTAGGATCAGTAGAAAATGTTGATATATGGCCCATTACAAATGACGGGACTGTAATCGCCGGGACTGCAGTACAAATAATATTATCTGTCTTCGGATTGTTTTTTGGTGTAAAATCGACAGAAAATATCCGTAACTGGTTTGTTGCAACCCTCAGGATTAATAATAGAAGCAAGCGTAAGTAACTGTTGCGGAAGCAATTATGACGGTTAAGGTTAAATTTGATCATTTTTTACCCTGTAACATTTTTTAATAACCTGGAAACATAGTTTTATTTTTTAGCAAAACCAGGTTAACAAACAGCCGTTAAAATATTCAACAGCAAGAGGGGGTTGTTAATTTGTAAGATAAGGGGGTGAGCAAATTGCAATAAATAATGGAAGCCAGGCTCAGAACATTTTTAAAAAACACAGGCGATTCTAGATTCTCGAAAACGGGAAACTAAAACCGAAAAAATAAAGGGGGATTTAAAATGAGGAAGTTAATGACAGTAACCCTGGTAATGTTGTTTGCTTTTAGCTTGATGGCAGGAACAGCTCTGGCGGAAAGTAATGAATGTCCAGCAGCGCCCGCTGTGGCAAATGAGTTATTAAGAGAAGCAGGCGAAAGTAACCGCTACGGCAGCGGTCGTGACGGTGGAAACTACATCAGTGATGTGGCTCACGAGATGGGCGGCCATGAGGAGGATGAAGAGAACACTGATTTCCATGGAGTTGGGAAATGCGATCAGGAAGCATACAAAGGAGCAATAGCCGCGTTCCTTATTGAAAAGGGGGCAGATGTTGAAATCCCGGATCCTAATGTCGCTACTGAGCTAAATGATCAGCGCTAGTAAACCGGCAGATGATTTTGTCATTGCCTGTTAGGAGACAGGGGGGGGTTGTCCCAAAGGGGGCAACCCCCTTTACTTTTGGTGCACCTTAACCAATGGTGAATTTAATCGTTAGAATTGGAAAGATCCTATAAAATCCCAAAATTCTTCAGGGCATGGACAATAAAAACAATAAATAAGGAAAGGGCAAATCCCACGTGAATTAAATGCCATGATTCATGTTTTCGGGGAGGTATTCCAAAACGCATAAAAATACCAGCAATCAGGATAAATAAAAGAAGCAAAAAAGACGCAAGCCCTGTACCGTAATCAGGAGCGAATTCCGGGGGGCGTCCCATGTGCTGAGCAAAATGTATCGATATTAGCAAGACTGCTAATAAATTCCCAGCTATATGGACTTGCAAGATAGTTCCTTTTTTAACTTTTAAATTGCGTTTAATATAAGCATATATGGCTGCAGAAATTAGAAGGTATGTCCCTCCTATAATACCTACCCAGTGATGCAAATAAAAAGGCCCAATCAGAAAGTTAATATCCCAAATTCTAAGGTAGGTGCCAGCTGAAGCTAAAATAATGATTATCAGCAATCCTATGGTGAGTCTGAATTGGGTTTTCATGTTATCAACGCTCCTACAAACAGAATATTATGATTATTAAAATAATAATATCATATCGCTGCTGAGAATAAAACCGCCTGTTGTGACCTCAACAGAATTGGAACGCTTGAATCTGGTATCTGGAAGGCAAGGAAAAGTGCAGGATCACCGGTCAGCAAAAAAATCAAATGCCAGGCAAGTGAGATGATGTCAAAAAGTGGGTTGGTAGTATTGATCGAGCAGGCAATGCAGGCAAAGTGGCATTTGTCGGGCGGAGGCCTGTATTAGTGTTCTTCCCGCCTGAAATAGCCGACAACAGAAGCGATATCGACGGGGACCCCGCCCATCTTGCCGTGAATGCAGGACTGCATCGCTGCAAAAAGGTCTTCTTCCTGTCCACCTTCGGCCCAGAAGCGTTTTGCAATTTTCCCGGCTCCAACAAAATTACCCACGGTTACCCGCCTCATAATCCCCCTCACATCGAGAGCCACTGCATCGCGGCAGCCGGGTTGCTCGCAATATTCGCACTGCCTCGCCTTGAGCATGATCTCCCGTTTTTCGGCGCTGAATTCGCTGTAGAGATCTTCCGGACGATGGGGCTTATCCACATGTCGAACATAATTTTTCATCTCCCGACGGTAGGCAAAGGGCGCAAGACCCCGTTTTTTGAGGACAGCGTTGGCAGCGGATAAACCAGAAACGGTTACCGCCGGGGAGCCTGTGCCCATAACCGTTGATTCACCGCAGCAAAACAGGCTGTCCCACCCGGTTCGGGTGTGCAAACGGTTAAGGAGGTGCTGGCCCAGCATCTGTTTCGGGCCGGCTACGGCACCGCCGTTTTTCATCGTATAGCGCTCGATGGTGGCCGGGGTAGCCACTTCGGTATATTTCACTTTTTTGGTGAGCCCGGGAAATCTCTTTTCCAGGACGGCAAGGAGGCGTTCTTTTTCCTTTTCTTTTTTCACGGCATATTTTTCCTGATCGTGGCGATCCCATTTTTCAAAGGTAGGACCGATGGCCACAAGGACGTGGCTTTCTTCGTCACAAAGGGTCCGGTCATCGATGCTGAAAATGTAAACAGTTACTTCACTTTCATCGATCCGGTCAGGATTGCCGATGAGCAATTCGATGGGCATGGTGCGGACAGGGATAGCATCTCTTTCAACCAGGGCATAGAGCACCACGCTGGGATAGGTGGGCACCTGTTTCTCGGCCCACTCTTTGCGGCCCGGCGGCAGGTGGTCCTCGGCGATCAGCTTGCCGTAGAGGTTCCAGACCGTTCCCGAGTAGATAATTTCGTGGGAGTTCAATTCTTCGCCGCTTTCCATCTTTACACCGGCGGGTTTACCGTCGGCAAAGATAATTTGAACCACTTCTTTTTCCATCAGCATGGTGCCGCTGTTTTCTTCGATCACCTTCTCCAGCTTGCCCGGCAGAAAGACCGTCGAACCGGCCGGGTAAAAGCTGCCCCCGACGTGGTTTTCGATGAACATGATTGCCGCCAGGATGGCCGGGGTTTCCGCGGTGGTGGTGTAGCAGTAGGTGGAAGTGAGCTTGTCAAAAAAGTTGAAGATCTGCGGGTCCTGAAAATATTTCTCCAGCAGGCTCCTGGCGCTTTTATTCATATAGCCAAGAAAACGGGCATAGGAAAGGGGATGCTTCAGGAGGGCAGGCAGGGATTTTAGGCCATCCGTTTCATCGGGCGTGGTATAAACCGGGTTTTCGACCATGACATGGTGATACATTTTATCCAGGTCACTGTAAAAGCGCCTGATGTTACTTTTTTCTGAAGGAAAGATTTTGCCCAGTTCCTCGACAAAATGTTTGACGTTGGGCCAGAATTTTATTTTCTTGCCCCGGTAATTGACACAGTAGAGCTGATCGTGCCGGATCATATCTATAGGCTCTTCAAGGCAGTTGAAAACAAAGCGGTGGGGATTGAACCCCTTTTCGCCAAAACCAAAGAGCATGGCCGAGCCCTGGTCAAAGATGGCGTCACCCCGCTTGAATATACCGCAGGAACCGCCGGGGTTGTAGTTCTTATCGATTACGGCCACTTTCACCCCTCTTTTGGCCAGCAGAGCCGCTGCGGTCAGCCCGGAGAGACCAGCCCCGATTACGATAACATCGTACTGCATTTTCTTCACCCTTTCTTCCGCATCGCCGTCCGGCAGCTTTAAAAAAGATTAATCAGTCTCCGTGCAGCTCCGGGAGTTGGCGATCTGCTGAGGCATGCTGTCCGAATGTATATTGTTTATATTATATGTTATTTTTACTATGACAACCACTCTAAATTTACAGATATTTGATAATTTATAAAGCGGTTGGAAAGAAAAGAGAGATGCCATTTGGT
>JAGYMW010000048.1 GCA_018400435.1 Bacillota bacterium
CAGGTGCAATAAAAATAACATACACTGTTAAAATAGACGGATTTGAGACTAATTTGCAGCGGTGGACATTTGAAGAAGAAGGGTATTTGCCGATAGTGATCGGTAATGTGTTTGAAAACCCTGAACTCTTGGAGGCGAACAATGCCTAACAAAAACTATACCCGTATGGTTAAAAATAGACTGTATTGCCAAGGGTATAAAACACAACCGAAGGAAGGAGAGAAATAGTATGGTTTATAATTTTAAGGATAACTTAACCTTAACATTTACTCCTTACACCGGAGAACTGGTAATGGGGCTTGCGGTAGGATATTTCCCTAAGTTCAAAGCTATGTATATTAATACTTTAATCTTTTCTTTTATGGCAGAATGGGGGGTATATGAAGACCATGAATAAAAACCAAATCAGGTTAACTGAAGAATGCTTATATGCTCGCAAGTTTCTATATGGGAAGATGCAGGAGCTGGCCATAGCCCTTGATGCTATGGTACCAAAATCCCCAGGATCTGTTCTAAAGATGATCGGCCGGCCGATGGCCAAGACGCCTATGGACACATCTGAAACGGAACACTGGGGAATGTTAAGGGCTACCTGCGGTGAGGCCCAGGAGCTTGATGCAAAGCTGGAACTCTACCGGACCCTGGAAACCCTGCGCGTGAAAAGGTTAGAACCGGATTCCACTCTCGTCAAATTGCTTTACGACAAAGAAAGACCACCAGATATAGTAAAAAGAGAAATGTCTATTAATGATCGCAACTATTACATGATCAGGCAAAGGGTACTAAGACAAGTCTGGCAGAAGGTAAGAGATATAAAAAAGATTGACCTGGCCGTAATGTAGACAAAAAAAATAACCCTCACTAATGTGAGGGCAGAAAGGGATATTTATAAAGAAGGAGGATTTTATCATGGTGCTGCTGTAGAAAGAAAATTTACCAATAGCTGGTGCACGATGCCCCCCATAATCATATTACTGAGGACCACAAGTATACTCACTATTATTTTCCCTCTTGCTTCAGCTATCTTTAGCTCATTAATATCATCCTTCAACAATTCAAGACTTACGAAAATCTTATTGATGGTTCCATTTTGTTGCCTATCTTTTCTAATTAGATACTGGATATCCTTGTCGTTTGCGGTAAATATTTTGCCATCCTCAAACAACTGTTTATCGATATTACCCAGAGTTTCTCTAAACTCTTTGACCTGGGCCGCACAGTGGCCCTGCATCTTTTCAGCCACCTTGTCCAGTGCCGCTTGAGTTTCTGCATCTAACATATGACCACTCCTTTATTTTATTCCTGTTCTTTCAAGTTCTGCTATAGCTTTAAACCATCTGCGGTTTATTTCATCCTGGGTAATATGTTCCAGTCCTTCAGTCTTTGTCTTACTGGCCCATATACCACCGGCTGCAGAGGGTCTATTCGGATTATAAAGGGTGTTGAGGTTCTGGCGTTCATCCCATTTATCCCCCAATCTTTCGGTGAGGATCAGTACCTTAAGGACCTGCACAGATGCAGTCTCATCATGCCAGTTACCCCATAATTTGTCATATAAGTCAAGGCCGGACCTCAAAACGGTCGCTGATTGATCGGGGTTTTGCTCCTTCCATTTATTGAAATCGGTAGCCCACTGCTTAACCCAGTTAGGGTTTTTACTAACGACAGCGTCATCTATAATTTTTTCCATATTGGTTGCATAATTTTCAGTGAAACCGTAGCGTTCATTATAGACTTCCCGTTTCTGCATAGAGTCAAGGATATGATCAAAGTCTGCCCCTAATTTCTCAAGCATCCATACAGAGTCTTCGATCATCTTGCCATCGTTATTTCTTAGGGATTCTTCCAGAATATCATAATAGGTGGATCGGAAATTGGAAACATCAATACCGTTTTTCTCGGCGTTGCGGATATTTTCACCCACAATACGCCTCCAGTCTGTTTCCTTCTCGGTAAATGCCTTCATCATATCGGCACTGGTCTGAGATGATATGCCAGGTTTCAACATATCGTGAATAGCATCAGGATCTGAGGGCAGCCCTATATCTCTGGCCAGCAGGGTATAGAGTTCTTTAGTCTGTTCCCACTGTTCTTCCGTTAACTTATCGCTTTTCCGATAGCTTGAATCGAAAGACTTAAGATCCTTACCGTGAAAGTCCGGGTGGATCAGGAAATACATCTGCCTCAGAGCATTGTTCTTATCTCCAGCCTTTAAGTGTTCCCAGTACATCCCCATCTCATTGGAGGAATTGGGAGCTCTGGTCAGGTTCTGGATAAAGAACTGCATATCGGGACCCTGCCTCTTGGCGATATCCATGGCCAGCCTGGTCGTGTTAGCGGCCGGTATACCAATAAATACGTCAATTAAATCCGCAACTGTAAGCCCTAATTTGGCAGCAGTTTTCTCCCACTTCTTGGTGCCTTCATCACTGGCATAGCTTTCCTCATTGATATACTGATCAATCAGATCGTAAGTCATATTGAGTGCCGATATACCGTTATCGAGCGCTTCATAGATAGGATTAGAAATATCCTGGGAGGTAAACTGCCCATACTGGCGCTGAGCTCGTAAGACTCCTATCAATTCACCAAAGACAGGAACAGTACCGGCCAGGTTCATTAAGGACCGGTCCAGTTTCTTAGTATTAACATTAAGCGGATTATACAGATCCACTGTATTGGCAGCAGCATCATTGGCTCTCATCTTAAACCAATCTCGCCATTCATCCCTTTCCGATAACAGGATGTTGCCGAGCACGACATAGAAAGCTCCTTTCTTAAGAAGCTTGCCGAAGTCTGCCGCGGTCTTATCACTACGCATATAATCAGGGACCATATGAGTAACCTCATTGAAGATTTTATTGCGCTGTGAAAAGAACATCGTTAGTGACCTGGTAAAGATATCCCTTCTTAATGTAATGTGCCCCCTGGTATGGGGTAGATAGGTCGGCTGAGTGGTATTAACAACCCAGTCATACATATCACTTACCAGCTTCATCTGTTCTTCATGGCCGAGGTCGGGCTTCTCGTCTGCTACATACTTCTTAAGCGATTCCCAGGTTCTGCCCACCACCCAGGCATCAACCATTCTTATGGCCCTGGGCTGGAACAGTGGGCTCTGATTGAGAACCTTCTGCGAAATCCTGGACCCTTCCAGGTATTCACCTGTAGCTCTGGACATCTGGGCCATAGCAAGGCGGCCGTAACCGTTAACCGGGGCCCATTCTTTCATCTCATCATAGGTAGCATTTTTCGGTTTTACCTTGAATAATTCTTGGGGCATATACTTAGTCGGTATTTCACCGTAAGCATACATCAATGATATCCCCTGAATCGGCGGGATCCATGGAGACATCATCAGCTTGGCCCCCTGGAACTTAGACAAAACATTACCGGTGAAACGGTCAACATCGGCGATCGCCTTGGCTTGATAGGTGGCAATCATTGACATATGTTTATTCATATGGTCAAGGTGCTGGCCCAGGCCGAGTGAATCAAGTTTCTTGCGAAGAGTGCTGTCGCCGAATACACGCTGGTAATTGTGATATACCTCAATAAAGGGTAAGTCTGAAGCTGCCGTTACATACCGGGTAAATTTGCGGTAAGCATCATCAATTTTAATCGGCTCCTTATTCCCTGCTCTTTGCTGTAATAGACCCATCGAATCGTAAAGCTTTAATCCGAAGTCAGCATGGGTTAATTTAGGAAGGCCGCTATTGCTATCGGTCATACTTTTCCACATATTAACCGGGTCAATAGTAAAAGCATATTTGCTCCTGGTGCACGGGACATAGTTATCTATAGTTGCCACTCTGTAACCCAGAGAATTTAAGCTGTGTTTGTTGACGTATTCCTTGAGCTCACTGTTATAACGATCAAACATCCAATCTGCTACATCCACAGCCTTGGTATGATTTGCTGTAAAGTGATTTACAACATTAAGCAGATCGTTTTCAGTCAGTTTATAAACCATATCTTCACTGTGTCTTTCATTTTTGGACCATTCAGTGTTATGATGTTCAAAGGTTATCCCTCTCATAATCTCATCAAGTGGGCCGGTGTCTTTAATATCAGTTTTCATTTTGTAAGTTCCATCTTCACCGCGTTCAATAAACCCTCTCATCATCATGTATACATCCATCATCTCGCCAACAGAGAGCTCCATCTCCTTGATCTCAGGACCGCTTATTCTACTGCCTTCAAGATCCTTAAAGATATGGAAACGAACATCTTTGGCTTTTCTGAAGGCCAAACTGTCTTTAACAGCATCTTTGTAGTTAGCCATAAATTCCTGCATAGGGGTAAAGATATCCCGCTCAAGAGCAAACTTCTCATTAAAGGCCCTGGTGGCTGCTCGTTCTGTTAGCTCAAGGGCAGCTGGCACTTCATTACCATTAAGGATCTTCTGGATATCCCAGGTCTGGCCCTCAAGATCCATGGCCAGCCTGGCCGGGGTCATGTTCTCATACATAAACCATTTAGTTTTATCCTTGCCCCGTTCCATAACTTTCTTGATTGTTCCTATAGGTTTAAAATTGCTGCGGCGCAACTGTTTTTCAACATTCTCGCGCTCACTATCAGGCAGATTATGACGTTCCATATAGCTGTCTATTTCAGCTTTGGTTACTTTACCGCCATAATTCTTCATGGCGTTATCGATAATACTGTGAACCTTATTCCTGGCCTCAAATTCATTGGCACGTTCCAATTCGCGGGCATAAGTCAGGGCTGCTCTGATCCCTGCATCAAGCTCATCATAGGACATTTCCCTGAGAACAGCCTTGTCAAATCTACCCTCAAATATTTCAGTGCCCCTCATTTTACGGAGAGCTGCTTCCCAGCCATCAGGTAAGATTATCTGGGCAAAGGCACTCTGTTCATACTGCTCGGCCAGTTCACCCCTGGCCATAAAGCGGAGTTTCTTAATATCAGATTCCCCGGTCTTACCGCTTATCTTAGCCATAGTAGCCTGCAGTTCAGATTCGGGGATAATGTATTTGGCCGGGTTATTGAGTGCTTCAATAATAGCTTCCGGTTTATCCTTAGATTCCCGCCATTCAGTAAAGATACCCTCATTGGTTTTCTTGGTAACCCTATTATTAAAATCTTCAAGGTAACTAACTATGAGATTATTTTCGGTATCATTTAACTGCGGGAAATTGACGGTACGCTTACGGTATTCATCTTTGGCCAGCTTGGTTAGAAGATCATAATTCCTGAATATTAAAGCTCTATCACTGTCTGCGCTTATCTTTTCAAACTCCGATATCATAACCTTTAACTGGTTATCATCCAGGGTTCTAAGAGTATTATTAAATGCTTCAGCTTTAATTTCGGGATAGCGTTTCTCAAGTTCGGTCCTTGTAGTCTCAAGGATCTTATCGAAGTTCTTATACTGTTCTTTTATGGAAGGTGTATCTTTGAGTTTTTCTAATTCCCTGTAAAGACTAACCACTTTATCGCTGGTGGCTTCTTTAAGAACCTTGTTATATTTACGTTCATCGATGCTATTTTTCTTGACAGCGATATCAGAATCCAGTTTTACATCAGGTTTAACATCAATTCCGTATATCTCTTTAACGTGATCAGGCACTTCCTTGCCATCACGAACAGCATCCTGGACCATCCCCTTGTGCCAGGTCCTAACACTGGCCACCGGGGTTTTGTATTCCCTGGCTATTTCCATAGGAGTTTTCTGCCATAAATCTTTCTTTGGTTCTTCCTGTGTTTTTTCTTCAACAACAGGCTTAGTCTCAACAACTTCTGGTTTTTGTCCCCGGTTTGTCCCTGCGACTACAGGTTCATCAACAACCTGGGCAGTTCCAGCAGTTCCATTAACTGTTTCAGATATTTTATCGACAAGCTTGTTCCAGGCTTCTTCCTTATCGGTCCGGTAAGCTTCACGCTGTTCCTGGGACTGGCCATATTTACTACGCTTGATATCCTGGTATTCACGTAGCAACTTATTTGCTTCTTTGACATCTATTTTCAAGCCTGCCAATTTCTTCAATAAGTTCTCGGCAGACTTATAGTTTGCCCGTTTCTCTGCAAACTCCTTAAACAGGGTTACTGCTTCCGGATCAGTTTCTTTAACAGCAGGTTCTTCTGTAACTGTTTTAGTTTCTGTTGCCGATTCTGTTCCTTTAGTCATCTGTGCATAGGCCTGGTCGTAAGCTTCCCTGCGGTTCTGTGGTATCTTATCCCAGAATGTTTGAGGATCTTTGTCTATCTTTTGCTTCCTGGTTTCAACCATTCTTTCAAGTGTTTTTATCCTTCGGTCAACTTTTGCTATAGCATCTTTACGTTTCAGAGTCAGGCGCTTTTCTTTTAATTGGTCTATTTCTTTATTAAACTCACGAACCTCATCAACAATCTTATTCATTTTACTGTGAAAAGATTCAAGTTTTTTCTGCTCTGTTTTATTCAGTGGTTTTACAGATGGCCTGGTTTCAACAACCTTTGCAGGTTCTTCCCCATCGGCAATTTCAGTCTTTGTTTGCTCGGCCTGTTTGGTTATTTGATCAGTCACCTGTCGTGCCAGTTCCTTAAAACTTACTGTATTACTGTCACGTTTATTAGCTTCAGCCATCAAGTCTTTGGCCTGCTTAACTTTTTTGGCATCGGCTACAGTGATAGATTTTCCATTCTTAACGGCAACTTCTTCTAAGAGTTTGCGGGCTTTCCTTATATTATTACTGGCATCTTTATCAACCTTGTTAATATCAGTATCAAGTTCCTGGGCTTTCTTTTCATTTTCCTGGTCTACCTGTTTGAAATACTTTTCAGGATTTTTGGCAAAATCTTTACCCTTCTTCACATCCCGGGTATCTTCTCTATACCATACTTGCCAGCCGCCGTCAGAGTTAACCACTTTTATATCAAAGTAACCTTCCTTGCGTAAAGCATCAGCTTTTTGCTGAGCAACCTTGATGGTCCAGGAGCTAACACCGCGGCCTTTTAACTGGGTGTGATCTTTTAAATCAACCTTATCTTCACCCAGCCTGCCGAGCAGCTTGCTGTGTTCGATATGGTCTGCTTCCTTGGTAGCCAGTTCCCTGTCTACATGCTCGTTGACAATAGCCTTGGCCCGATCAAGGGTATCTACTCCATCAATAAAAGTCTTAGTCCATTCCCTAATCTTAAAAGTACCATCAGGGTTTCTGGTAACTGTAAAGCGGCCGTTCTCGCTCTTGGCTCCATCGGGTGTATCTTTAAGGTAAGAGCGCTCAATCTTATCCTTACCCCATTCACCACGCTGGTCATAGACAAGCTTACGAGCGTTTAGATCGGAAGCCCTGGCAATATCATTCATATCCTGCTTCATCTTGGAAAGGTAGCGGGAAGCTGCCTGCAAGTCTCCACCAAAACGTGGGTCCTGGGCATACTTCTGCATGTTAGCCAGGCTCTGGCGGTTAAGATTACCCCCGGTAGTCCTGGCCATATAAAAGTCAAGAGCCAGCTGGGGAATAGCTTTCCTCCAGAAATCTGAAGAAGACAGGTTCTGCCACATCTCTTTATCGGCAACACCATATTTACCGCCCTCGGTAAGGGCCGGTCCGTAAGTCTGTCCCCAGGTCAGGTAAGTATTTAAACCTGTATCAACAAGTCTCGGGATAATGTAGTTTGCAATACTGCTACCAAAGGCAGGCGTTAATATCTCGGTAATCTGCGGAGTAATCGAATAGGCAATCCTCCAGGCTGTTGATTCAAGACGGTCTTCAACATCACCCGGGGTAGAAAGCATAGAGTGGATAGATGATCTTTTTAGCCCGTTCATGATGCTTTCATACTGGGCCGGTGACATGGATAACATGCCATCCTTGTAGTAAAGTTTTTTACCCATAACAGGGCTGTCAATATGGAAGGTGACATCATCGGCATTTTTAATTACATGGTTATACAGTCTCTTGAAATATCCACCAACACCAGATTCTGGAACAGCTTGAAGCGGTACTGTTCCCGGCTTAATCATTCCACTGCCCATTCTGGCCAGGTCATCGGCTTTGTCAATATGTTTTGTTCCTGCCCTAACCAGGTCGTCAATATAAGTGGAAGCACCTTTAGCCCCTGTTTTGGCGGCTACCCTGGCAATATCATCACCAAATGACAGAGCAGCTCTCCCTGTTCCACGTGCGGCTGCACTTGCGCCACCGGTAAGATACATTTCCAGGGCCAGCATAGTCAGCTCTTTCAAGCCCAGGGCGGTTTCCATGGCCACACCAGAAAATTGCCCTTTCTCATAGGCATCCTTGATCATCTTTTCTTCCTGGGCATAGGTGTCTTTAACAACACCATATATTTCTTCAGGCTTATTATAATAGTCAATATAGGATTCCAGCCAGTCCGGGGTAACGTATTCTTTTTCTTTTTCTACTAACTCAGTTTTCCCGGTCTGGTCCACCTGTTTGGTTTCGTATTCCGGTACCGCTGCCATCTGTCTCAACAGACTATCAAGGGCCTGACCGCCGAGTTCGGCAATCGATGATCCCATACTTAAAGCAGAAGATACGATAAGTTTTGTGGTATAAAAAGGATCTTTTTCTTTGGCCGCTTCTACTCTGGAAGTCTGCGGTATAATCCCCATCGGGTCCTGCCACCTGGTTTCAGATCCTTTATCCGGTGTCTGCAGGCTGAGTGGTTTAACAGACAGATTATACTTTGATTCCGGGAGCACGTTAACCGGCTTGATTGCTTCGTATTCTGTAGTCCTCAGTTTTTGCTGAGCATCCCTTTTCTCCTGGGCAGCCTGTTTCTGCTGTTCAAGCTGTCTCTGTTCCAGGGCAGGGGAAACAGGAGCATAGTTATTTTGATTTTGCTGAGAAGATAAAACAGAAGGGGTAGAGCTTTTGGGCGCTGGTGGGGTATAACTGGTAGTAGTTTGCCTTTGTTCTAAAGCTGGAGAGGAAGGAGCATAACTATATTTATCCGCTACGGATTGTGCCTTTAATCTGCGCTCTGCTTCTGCCCTCTGTCTTTCCAGTTCTTCGTTGATCCTCCGTAAAGTACTGTCTACCAGAGAATCAGAATTATTTATGCTTTGTAAGTATTGATTAACATATCTGGTATTCGGCATTAAACATACCCCCGTATTTTACCTCTTAAAAAAGATCCCACCATTCTGAACTTGGTGCTTCACTGGGTTGAACCGTCTGATAAGTTGGTGTGCTGTAGCTTCTGTTCTGTACGCTATACAACCATTTTTTCAGGTTAAACTCGTCAAGGGCCAGGGCATTCTCAAATTCCTGCTGAGATATCTGGTTTTCAGCCAGCATAGTTTGTAACTCAAACTCTGCTTCCCAGCGGTTCATCTGGTATACCCTTTCCCATTCATTCTGTTCCTGTTCTAACCTGAGCTGTTCCTCATTAAACCAGCGCTGCCATTCATCCTGGTTTTGCTGATAGTCAAACTGCTGTTCCCGCCAGTATTCATTTAGCTGATGGGCCTGCATGGCCAGCCAGTTTTCAAATTCCTGCTGAGCCAGAGCATCACCACGCTGCTGCTGTTCTATACGCATATCATCAAGCATTGTCTGAGCCATTAAAGCTTTTTCGCCCATTATTGCTTCGATCTCTTCGTTGGTATGACGCTGCTGTAAATCAAGATATTCGGCAATATCGGCCAAAGCCCGGGCCTGTTCCTGCCCCAGTTTTAACCCTGACTTAATCCCCTCTCGGACTATCTGAGTACCGAGCATCCCGGCCAAACCACTGTCATACATATTGCGGCCGCTCAATAACTGGCTTAGCTGTTGCTGCCCCAGATTCGTCTGAGTCTGCACATCTTCTAATGACTGCTGATAGGCTGCCCTTGTGTCGCCCATTCTCTGCTGACCGGATAACCTTTCCTCTTCCAGGCTTCTTTCCAGAGCCTCAACCCTTGGCTGAGTAGCCAGTGTAGCTTTGCGGTCAACCATCTCCATCATTTCGTCCAGGCCCATCAATTTAGGAGCCGGCATAGTTGGCGTAAACGTAGCATCCTGCGATTGCTGACCGGCTGGAGATGAGGGGATCGGGGTAGCTTGAGGCTGCTGGCTCTGCAGGTGGGCAAAGTGATCGGCCAGGTTAGACTGAATATCGCTCAGTGTCGGGGTCTGCGGTAGGCCGTACTGCTGAGCATACTGCGGCTCAAGAGTACCCTGGTTTATAATTGTTTGGAATATCCTATTAATATCATCCGGGCTGTATGGTTGCATATTTATACCTCCCTGCCTAATAACTTGGCATATTTAGCTTTATCCCGCTGGTAATTTGCCGGTGGCGAGGTAACCGGAGCTATCCCGGCCGGGTCTGCATTGTTCCATTCCGGCCTTGTATAGCGTTGAAGCTCTGGCATCTTACCGCCGGCCAGCAGCGCTGGCTGTGGTGGAGCCGGTCTCATAACAGGGGCAGCATAGCTGTACCCCCCACCAGGACTTGAATAAGATCCAGGAGAACTATAACTGGTATTGGAGCTACCACCTGAACTGCTCCCTGAACTTTTATATGACATTGAAGGTTCACTGCCTGTTAGGTTCCACCATTCCGCGTCAAGCTCCGGCACTGTTTTAAGGGCTTTCTTTTCTTCCGATGTCGGGTATGGGTAGACAGAAGACAGATTGCTGTTGCTCGGCGTTGGATTCGGCGGGGTATACCCACCCAGGGCCTGTCTTTGTTCCAGGGCCGGAGAAGAAGGTTCATAACTGTAACCAATACCGGCACTTGCATTTGTTGCCGCTGGTCTTTGAGTGGACACATTATATGGGCTCACATATGTTTGCCCTCCGCTTACTTTGGAAAAGGTATTTTTAACCTGGTCAACAACATCGGACCAGAAACTGGTAGACTTTTTATCATCTTCCTTTAAAGGATCCCAGGCCATATTAGATCATCTCCTTCTGCTGGCCGTGAATGACCATATCAAGGGTAAAACTATTTATCTTAAACTTGCATCCCAGGTAACCATTGGCAAACTTCAAAGCAATTTTCCTGAACTGAATCTTGGGCATACCGGCAAACAGATACCGGCCGCTGCCCTGATCTATCTCGGCCAGGGGACGCCATTCAGTCTCACCATCTATTCTGAAATAAACTTTTAGAATGGAACCTGGTTCGATATCACAATCAATATCAATCCATCTGGATATCTTAACCCGGTCTGGAACATCCAGGTCTATATCTTTGGTTACATAGTAGGCTTCTATCTTATTGCCGGCATCTGTATCACCGGTGCCAAAGTTATAGACGTAACCATCATCGCCGGCAAAGTATAGGTTAAGGTCTGCCGTATACAACCACTGATTTGGCTGAAATCCAGCATGAGGCGACCATGGGTTATTGGAATAACTGTGTTGTTCGCCGATATATTCTACCGGGACAATATCGGTGTCATACATAAGGTGAAAATTATTAGGATCGGTTAGCGGAAATCCACCCGGGTGCCAGGGGATAATCTCCATGATCCGGTTAAATTCCACCCGGTTAAAAGGCTGTGAATTAAACATGGCTATACCCCCTTAGCGTGCAGCTGAAACTACATATTTGCGATCCCATACAGAACCACAGGCATGTTCCCAGTTTTCCCTGTCAATGGCCAGTATATCGGGTTCGATACGCTGCGATACCTTGAAAGGAGAACCGCTCCCATCATACATATATACCCCATCTATGCTTAAAAATATCAGGCGGTCATTGACCATCTGAACACTGCGCTGTGATACGGCACCGGCATTACTGCTGATCAGGTCCATTCTGAAAGATGGTGGGGTGTAATCTCCAATTACAATAGGTTCTGCTGTGCTTATTGCCCTTACAGTGGTATCTGTAAAAACATAGAGCACATCCTGGTAGGGCATCAAAGCAGTTATTTCTTCACCCTTAACTGTGGGTATTCCGATCCAGCCCCAGGCAGTAAAATAATTGTAAAGACTGTTTCCGCTGATATCGTCTACATTAAAATAAACACGTCCGCGGCGGCCGAGTTCCCCGGCCAGCCAAACCCTGTTGGCAAAATAAGTGATTAGTTTCGGCAGGTGAGGGAACACGCATTCCCCAATTTCAGTTATTTCCTCATCTGTGGGACTGTAAGGTGCCACAGCAGAAGCTTGGCGACCATCGGTTTCGTAATACCCATTGGCCCCATTGACAAATAAACTTTTTTGCAGAATAGGATGGGCCACAAACTCAAGCCTTGAATTCCAGGCCAGGTCTCCCATAACCGTACGCCATTCACCCTCATGGTTTAAAGTTCTCAGCTCGCGGCCGGCGAAAGCCATCAGGTTACGCATGCCCCCGGGGGCTACGTGCTCCCAGATTGAGGTAACTGGTGGGTAGTTGCCATCGTCCATTGGCTCACTGGCTACAGGATTATCAGATATCCTTTCATAACCGCTTCTTGGCTCAAGGCCGCCCCTTTTACCGGGCATTACATTTTGCATATCCGGCGATTCGATATCCTGCAGATGGGTTACACTATCCCTGGAGTTATAGCCACCAGTAAAATCATTCCTTTGTTCCCTGTGTCTGTATGACATTGAAATTCCCCCTTATACCAGCAGTGTAAACCGGCCCATCGGCTGACGGAGTATTTCCCCATCGGCTGTTACTATCTTTAGGTCATACCAATAAGTGCCGGCTATAATATCCAAATCTTCAGAGGGAATGGTTATATCAAAATATCCATCATTTTCCGGGTCTATGGTTATACCATCTTCAATGGTTTTAATAAACAGAATATCCTCATCAGAAACAGGATAACGGCGCCGCCGAACCGTAAACTCAATTTCACAATCAACCAGGCTTATAGGGTTCTTGTCATTACCAAGGTCAACAGCAATCATCTGCAGGCAGATCCAGGCAGCCCTGGGGAGTTTAAACTCGACCACCGGAAGCGGGGTCATACTGCTCTGATTTAAATATTCGCGCATATATACATATAAACGTGCCATAGTCTAACCTCCCCGTTATCCGGTAGTATAATAAGCAATTTCAATTTCTACCTGGGCCTTACCAGATCCACTGAAATCATGGGTCATAATATTATTTCCATCATCGGCCAGATCGTAAATATTCTGCCATGGGGTTATTTCCCCACCGCTTATGCTACCTGGCAGGGAAGCGAGTACTAACGATCCAAGCTTGAGTTTTGGATCTGTGGTATAAGTCGTATAATAGGTATAGTATTTTTCTCGTAACTGGGCTGCTGAATCACAACTATATGTATGTCCACTTTC
>JAGYMW010000049.1 GCA_018400435.1 Bacillota bacterium
AGCGATCAGTAAGTCGGCAGCCTAAAATAGCCCTTTCAGTGGGGCGTCCTTCTCTTTTTATGAACCCTCCGGGTATTCTGCCCACTGCGTAAAGTCTTTCCTCGTAATCGACGGTAAGCGGCAAAAAGTCCACTCCCTCCCGCGGTTCGTCGGAAACTGTAGCAGTTACAAGAACTACCGTTTCTTTATAGCGCAGTAAAACAGAACCGCTGGCTTGCTTGGCCAGTCTACCCGTTTCAATAGTCAGTGTTCTTCCCTGCAAATCCATAGTATATTGATGCATATAGGCACTTCTCCTCTCAAATCCTGTACTGTTTCAATTTAAAAACACGGGGTTCAAGCCCCCGCGTTCCAAATCAGGTTATTTCCTTAATCCCAGTTTTTTGACGATAACCTGGTATCGTTCCGGCGACCTGTCTCGCAGATAGTTTAGTAATCCCCTGCGCCGCCCTACCATTTTCAGCAATCCACGCTGTGAGTGGTGATCTTTTTTATGGACCTTCAGGTGTTCCGTCAGATAATTTATTCTTTCTGTCAGAAGAGCTATCTGTACTTCTGGTGAACCGGTATCTCCTTTTTGCCTTTTATAAAGATCAATAATCTCCTGTTTTTTGCCTTGATCCAGCATAAAAAAACCTCCCATTAATTTAATCGCCGCCGGCTGTGTAGAGCGTCGGGAAAGCGCTTAACCCGGCCTGCGGTTCATTCCTTTAAGATCTTAGCACAGAACAACCTGATTGTAAAGGATTACCACTGCTGTTTGTTTCCTGTTTATAATAAGGAATTAACTTTCTGCCAGCTTCAATGTCGCGCCTGATCTGTTCTTTTAACTGTTGCGCTGAGGAAAAGGTTTTTGTATCTCGCAGTTTCTCAAGGAAGAACAGACGTATGGAATAGTTGTATATAGTACCGCAAAAATCAAGGATGTGGGTTTCTACGCTCGTATCATAATGAGAAAATGTTGGCCTGGAGCCTACATTAGTCACCCCAAAAAGATATCCCCCGTTTAAATTTCCAACTGCAGTAAGATAAACACCTTTTCCTGGCCATAACAGGCGGGGACTGGCAGCAATATTGGCTGTTGGATAGACCATTTGTTTCCCAATCCCGTAACCCTCGATGACTTTTCCTGTTCTGAAAAAATAATAGTTCAACAGTTCGGCAGCTTCCTTGACAGCTCCGGATAGCAAAAGGGTTCTGATCCTGGAACTGCTCACTTCTTTTCCCCTGTATTTGAGCATCGTGGATACATCAACCGTAAACCCGAGTTTATCTCCCCAGTAACGCATAGTCTCAGCACTTCCGGCTCCCTGCTGGCCGTATGAATAATCAATGCCCGTGAAAACAGTTTTCACACCAAGTTTATCCAACAAATAATTACGGACAAAATGTTCCGGGGATAATTGTGAAATTTCAGCTGTAAAAGATTCCACAATTAAATATTGCAGCCCCAGTTCAGACATAATTTCAGCCCTATCGGCCAGTTCAGATAACAGGACAAAAGGCCTTTCCGGATGAAGAAAAATTAACGGGTGCGGATCAAAAATTAGGGCGGCGCTTATTCCCCCGCCTTTTTTTGCCGCTTCAACCGTTTTTCTAATGATCATCTGGTGACCTCTGTGCACACCGTCAAAATTTCCGAGAGCCAGATAAAGCACCTGCCCGCTGAAAGGCAGGCGCTTTACTCCGTTTATGATCTCCATTGTTGTTCACCTTTCTTGCATTCCATTCACCGGGTGGTAGAACAGAAAACTATGTTACCAGCCAAATTTAACGATGTGATGTTAAAGGTCAAAGAATTTATTAGTTTTCAGCAAAGCTGTATTGTTATCAGTGTCATCGTCGATAAAGGAAGCAATTGCTTTAAATTTATCATTTTCATCGTAGACCCTTACCGGTAACCCACAGGCTGCATTTTCTACAAAAGCTGTTTTAATCAGTCTGACCTGTCGTCCATGCTGCAGATCAGTAATCTTTTCAGAATCAAGCCTGACTTTTTTTAAATTTTCAACAGCACTGTCCATCGGTAAAAGAAAATTATCAAAATTTCTTTTTTCCACCAGTATGGCAACTTCGTCCAGGCTGTGGGCTTCCTTCAGCGAAAAATTTCCTGCTGCCAGGCGGCAAAGCGAAGAGAGATGACCGCTAACTTTTAATGCTTTGCTCAGTTCGACTGCCAGTGTCCTTATATAAGTGCCTGCTGAACAGCGCACCTCAATGGTCAGTTGAGGTGAACCTTCCTCATTTACAGATAAAATCTTAATTTCATAAATTTCAACTGTTCGGCTGCGCAGAGTAACAGTTTTGCCACGGCGAGCCCAGTAATATGAGGGTTTTCCTTGATACTTCACTGCTGAATAGACAGGTGGAATTTGCTCGATCCTACCGGTAAATTTTAAAATAATTTCTTCTAAGTAATCCGGATCGAGAATTGGCAAAGACGAACTGGCAATAGTTTTACCATCGGCATCGCCTGTATCCGTAGCAATACCAAAAGTAATTCCGGCGCGATATGTTTTGGGCAGAGAACTTGTATATTCAGCAAGTCTGGTTGCTTTACCAAGGCAAACAGGCAAAACACCCGTTGCTATGGGATCCAGGGTTCCCGTGTGGCCTGCTTTAACTCCCGGTATCAAGCGGCGGATTTCGCGAACCACTCCGTGCGAAGTAATGCCTCGTGGTTTATCGATGACAATCAGGCCGTTCATAAAATGTACTCCTTCAGTCAGGTAGATCTTTGAGCATCTTACGGGCTTCCGTCATTACCCTGTTTTTTACCTGCTCATAATTTCCCTGCAGACGGCATCCAGCGGCACGGGCATGACCGCCGCCATTTAGCCTGCCCGCCAGATCGCTGACGTCAAGATTCTTTGAACGGAAGCCCACTTTCACTTCGTCATCACTGTCCGCGTAAAAAAGGATACCGAGTTCCACACCCTCAATATTACGGCTGTAGTTGACGATTCCGTCCAGATCGTCACTTCTGGCCCCGCTTCTTTCTCTAATGTCCCTGCTGAGAGTCATTACAGCAATTCGCTGTTTTTCGTAAAATTCAAGGCTCGACAGAGCTTCTTTCAATAAAACATAAAAAGCAAGAGGTCGTTCATCAAAAATTTTATGGGACAGAATGCCAGGATTTATGCTATATTCCAGGAGCGAAGCAGCAACCCGGTGTGTGTCTGATTTAGTGTTGTCGTACTTGAATGAACCGGTATCGGTCGAAATGGCCACATACAGTGCTTCGGCAATATCCTCGTCCATATCCACTTTAAGATCATTTAGGAGGTGAAACAGAATTTCACCGGTGGCGGAGGCTTCGGCATTAACCAGGTTGTAAGTCCCGAAAAACTGGTTGGTGACATGGTGATCGATATTGATAATATTACTGTTTGCCATTACTATATTGCTAAAATCACCGAGTCTCTCCGGATCACTGCTATCAAGGACAACGGCGATTGATCCTGTATTGTCGAAGAGATTTTTATCATTAAGGACCATATCTGCCCCCTTAATAAAAGCGTATTTCAGGGGAACGTGTCCAGGCGTAAACATCATTATCTTTTTACCAAGCTTGCTCAATCCGAGCCCCATAGCCAGCAGTGATCCTATGCTATCGCCGTCAGGCAGCATGTGGGAGATTAAATTAAAGTATGTTTCTCTTTTTAAGATCTCAATGATCTTCTCCCGTTCCTTTATCTCGTTCATTATTTTTGCTCTCTTTTTCTTTTAAAGATTTTATGACACTGTCGATGTGAGCACCGTATTCCATAGAATTATCAAGGTAAAAATTAATTTCCGGAGTGTAACGCAGCTTTATACGTCTGCCTATTTCGCTGCGTATATAACCGGTTGCCCTGATCAGCGTTTGCAACATTTCTTCGCGCTCAGTTTCATTTCCAAAAATGCTTACATAAATAGAAGCATAACGTAGATCTTTTGATAACTGAACTTCGGTAACACTGGTTATACCAGCCACCCGGGGATCTTTCAGCTGTGAGCCGATTATCTGGCTGACGTCTTTTTTTATTTGCTCTGCCACCCTGCGTATTCTGTTTTCGCTCATCGGTAATTTTCCTCCCCGGTCTGTCTTATCCGTCTTGTTTACAAAACTGCCCAACTGATACTAACGGGCGACCTGTTCCATGATATAAGCTTCAATGATGTCACCTTCATGAAAATCATGGAAGCTTTCGAGTAAAATACCGCATTCGTAACCGGTCATTACTTCCCGAACATCGTCTTTAAATCTTTTCAGGGAGTCAATTTTCCCTGAATCCATTATCACTGTTCCGTCCCTGATTATCCTGACCATGGCATTACGGATTATTTTACCCTCAGTCACATAACAGCCTGCAATTGTACCCAACCTGGAAACTTTAAAAGTCTCTCTTACTTCCGCCTGGCCCTGAATTGCTTCATTAAACAACGGTTTCAGCAAACCGGTAACAGCCGCTCTAATATCTTCGATCGCTTCGTATATAACCCGGTAAAGCCTTATATCAACCTGATCCTGTTCAGCAAGTTTACGTGCGTTGTTGTCCGGGCGGACATTAAAACCGATTACAATGGCATTTGAAGCAGAGGCAAGCATGACATCAGATTCATTGATTGCACCCACACCTGTATGGATTATTTTGATCAGGACTTCTTCCAGGCTCAGCTTGTAAAGGGCTTCTTGCAGTGCCTCCACAGAACCTTGCACGTCTGCCTTCAAAATCAGGTTTAAATCTTTTACCTCGCCTTCCTGGATCTGTTTAAAGAGATCGTCAAGGGTAACTCTTTGAACATTCTGTGTCGCTTCTTTTATCTTATCGGCTCTCTTTGAAGCAACTGTTCGGGCCAGCTTGTCGTCGACGACGACCTGGAAGCTATCACCGGCCATGGGGACTTCATTAAGCCCCAGTATTTCAACAGGTGTCGAGGGACCTGCCGATTTAACTCTTTCTCCCCGTTCATTAATCATAGCCCTGATTTTACCGGCTATGGAACCACATATTACCGCTTCGCCGACTCGTAAAGTGCCATCCTGCACCAGTATTGTGGCTACAGGTCCTCTTCCGCGATCAAGCTTTGCTTCAATTACAGTTCCGCGGGCAATCCGTTCAGGACTGGCCTTCAACTCTCCAACCTCCGACAACAGCAAAATCATTTCTAAAAGTTCATCCAGGCCTTTGCCTTTGATAGCGCTGACCGGTACGAAAATGGTGTCTCCTCCCCATTCTTCAGGAATTAGACCATGGTCGGAAAGCTGCTGCTTAACCCTTTCCTGATTGGCATCGGGCTTGTCAATTTTGTTTATTGCTACTAAAATAGGCACCTGTGCTGCTTTGGCGTGGTTTATTGCTTCCACTGTTTGAGGCATTACGCCATCATCGGCAGCCACCACAAGCACGGCAATATCCGTTACCTGAGCCCCTCTGGCCCTCATAGCTGTGAAAGCTTCGTGACCTGGAGTGTCGAGAAAGACAACTTTTTTCCCATCTATTTTTACCTGGTAAGCACCAATATGCTGGGTGATGCCGCCAACCTCACCGGCAGTTACGTTGGCATGCCTGATTGCATCAAGCAGTGAAGTTTTACCATGATCTACATGCCCCAGCACTGTTACCACTGGAGTTCGCAAAATTTCTTCCTTTTTATCATCTCCAGCCTCGGCCAGCAGTTCTTCTTCATAGTTATCTATCTGATATTCCACCTCATAGCCATTTTCCTCGGCTACCAGTTCCACTGTTTCTTTCTCCAACGGCTGATTTATGCTGGCCATCACGCCCATTTCCATTAAAAAATTGATCAGCTGAGCCGGCGTGACATCGATTCTTCCTGCCAGCTCTGCTACTGTGACCTGTCCTTCCAGTTTTAATTTCGGTTTCTTGGCTTTCAGCATCGCTGCTCTTTTTTCTTCCTGAATTGCTTTTCTTGCCTTGCGGCTCGGCGCTTCTTTAGGTGGTGCCTTCGGTTTTTCTTTCTTTTTGGCTGCCGGTTCTTTCTTGCTTTTTTCTTTCACTTTATCCGGCAGTTTCTGCCTGGTCTGCCCTGTCAGTATAGACATAACTTTTTTAGCCTCTTCATCAGTTAACGTACTCATGTGGTTGTTTACTACAATGTCCATACCTTCCATTACTTCTATCAACTTTTTGCTGGTTGTGCCCAGCTCTTTTGCCAGTTCATATACCCTCACTTTGCTCATCTACAACACCTCCATAAAATGAGCCCTCCTCGTTCTGGTCCTTACTCTTCATGGTATTTTTTTAATGTGGCAGTTATCTCTTTAACAAGTTCATCCGATATTTTAGTCTGGAGATTTCTTTCCAGCCTTCTTGCTTTGATTGCCTTGTTCAGACATACCTCCTGTGGACAGATGTAAGCGCCTCGTCCCGCCTTTTTTCCAGTGGAATCAAGCATTACTTCTCCGTTGGGGGTTCTCACTATACGTACAAGCTCTTTTTTCGGTTTTTTTTCCTGACAGCCGATGCAAACCCTCATTGGGATTTTGCGCTTTTTAATCATCGTCTTCAGAATCCTCCTCCGGCTCAACTGCACCTTCAGATTCATCCATTGCCGGGGTCTCGATATTATTTTTAGCTTTGCCTTCTTTCCCTTCTTTCTTTTCTTCTGTCGTTTCATCAGTAGTACTTAAATTTTCTTCCTGCATTTCAGCCGTTTCTTCAGCTGCCCCGATCGTCAGCTTATCGGCTTCTTCAACACCTTCTTTTTTATCCATTTCAATGTGTAAACCAATCGCCGATAAGTTTTTGTCGGCAGATTGTTTCTCACTGGATATATCAATTTTCCAGCCGGTTATTTTAGCAGCCAGCCTAGCGTTTTGGCCTTCTTTGCCTATAGCCAGGGAAAGTTGATTGTCAGGGACTACGACTGCCGCTGTTTTATTTTCCGAGTTCAGTACTACTGAAGATACCTTGGCCGGACTCAGGGCATTGGCTATGTATTCTTCCGCCCCTTCGTTCCACTTGACAATATCAATCTTTTCACCTTTCAATTCACTGCTGATAGCCTGCACCCTGCTTCCCTTCGTCCCTACACATGCTCCGACAGGATCTATATCCTGGTTGTTTGAAGAAACAGCCAGTTTAGAACGATGCCCGGCTTCCCTAGCAACGGCTTTAATTTCAACAATTCCATCATATATTTCCGGCACTTCCATCTCAAAAAGGCGTTTTAAAAAACCGGTATGAGTGCGTGAAACAATGATTTGCGGGCCCTTGTTTGTTTTCTTAACTTCCATGATAAATGTTTTTACTCGTTCCCCCTGCCGGTAGCGCTCGTAAGGTATTTGTTCCTCCACCGGCAATACCGCTTCTGTACGTCCGAGATCAATAATTACATTTCTTTGTTCAAACCGTCTCACCAGACCGGTTATTACTTCCTCAGTGCGGTCAACAAAGTTTTCGTAGATCATTTCTCTTTCAGCTTCCCTGATTCGCTGTATAACAACCTGTTTTGCCGTCTGCGCTGCTATCCGCCCGAATTCTTTCGGTGTAACCTCCACTTCGACAAGATCTCCGATCTGGCAGTGCGGGTCATAAACCCTGGCTTCATAAAGGCTTACCTCCTGTTGATCGGACTTCACCTCTTCGACCACTTTCAATTGCGAAAATACTCTTATTTCGCCTGTATCGCGATCGACAATCACTCTGACTGCCGTGGCAGTCTGAAAATTTCTTTTGTATGCTGAAATAAGGGCAACTTCGAGAGCTTCAAAAAGCACATCCTTGCTGATTCCCTTTTCTTTTTCCAAAATTTCTATGGCAGCAAAAAGTTCCTTGTTCATTTTTTCAGCGTTTACCTCCTTTCTTTCCATTTTTTAAAATCTGATTTTTTTCCGGTACGGTAAACCAGAGGTTGGCCTTACTTATTGCTGTGAAGGGGATCTTAAAAACAGTACCGTCTTCCACCATGATGGCCACAATGTTATCTTCAATCCCCTGCAGTAAGCCACTGAATTTGTTTCTACCTTCAACTGCCTCTGCTGTTCGAAGTTTGACCTTTTCTCCGACATACCGGTTGAAATGTTCTTTTTTTCTGAGTGGTCTCTCCAGACCTGGAGAAGATATCTCCAGGGTATATGAGTGATCGATTGGGTCCTTGTAGTCAATAAAATCAGACACTTCCCGGCTAACCAGTTCACAGTGGTCAATGGTTATCCCGCCTTCACAATCTATGTAAAGCTGTAATTTTCCACTGCGTCCGGGCAGATAATTCAGATCAACCAGCTCGAAACCCATTTTATCCAGGAATGGCTCGATCATTTCTATTAACTTTGCTTTCATCATTTCTACCGAACTCATTGCAGCCTCCATTAGCCTGAAAAAGCCCTATTAACATGAAAGAGTGGGGAACCCCACCCTTAAGACAAAACATCTCCAATCCTTATTTAATTTACCACAAAAAGACTGCGCATGCAAGAAATAAAAGCGCTTTACTGTTTCTTTGCCAAACCGGAACGGATTAGAAACCTTAAAATTTCCCAGTACATTTTTGCCCTTGCTGAAAGCCCTTTCAATATTCCCAGTTTTTCTTCTTTCATAACATGGGACAGGTCGGTAAGCTGGACTTCTTCTACGGCAATTTCATTATTTTCTACATACTGGTGCAGGGCCATTTCAATACCAAAGCGAGATAAATCCAGATCTGAAACGTTTTCCAAAAGTTCTCTTCGGAGGGCCCGCTGCCCAGATAAAAAGGGAGCCATTTTCTGAGCGATGTCTGTGGCCATCCGTCCTTTTTCAAATATGCCTACAGTCATCATAGCTTGACAGTTTATTACTGGGATTAAAAGTGTTTCGACATGAGACAGGGTTAAACCGATCAAGTCGGCATCAAGAATAATTATCACTTCTTCCGTGCAATAATCGAGGCCTGCTTTTAGCGCTCCTCCTTTGCCGCGGTTAACAAGCAGTTCAATAATTTCCACCCCGGGGAATCGTGCTGCTGCTTCAACTGTTCCGTCTTCAGAACCGTCGCTGACAACAATAATTCTGTCAATGAGGATTGAATTCTGCAGAGTTTGGATAACATTGCCGATAGTTTTTTCTTCATTGTAGGCTGGAATAATAGCCGTTACTTTCAAAGAATTTATTCCTCCTGACCGCTGTTTCCGTGATATCGGGTTTCCAGATCCAGTTCTTCTTTCAGGGATGGTAGGAGATCGTTCAAATCCACTGTGCGGATAACCTCTCCGTGGCGGAAGACGATACCGTGTTTTTGACCGGCTGAAATACCGATATCAGCTTCACGGGCTTCTCCAGGACCATTAACCATACAACCCATTACCGCTATCTTCAAAGGAAAATGATAATCTCTAAGCAATTCCTCTACTTCATTAACCAGGGATAGAAGATCGATGCTGCAGCGACCGCAGGTGGGACAGGAGATTATATCGGGGAAGAAATGTCTTAAACCAAGTGCTTGCAGAATATGCTGGGCCGCTCTCACTTCTTCAACCGGCGGTGCGGTAAGTGAAATCCGCACGGTATCACCTATGCCATCTGCCAGCAGAGTGCCTACACCGATAGAACCTTTAATTAACCCGGAATATGAAGGGCCGGCTTCCGTTACCCCTATATGCAGCGGATAATCGTTCTTCAAGGCAAAAATCCGACAGGCCTTGATAGTTGTGTACACATCGGAAGCCTTTAAAGAGACAACTGTATTAAAAAAACCGCAACTTTCCAGGATCTGTAAATAGCCGAGAGCCGATTCCACCAGAGCGGCAGCGGTTGCACCTCCGTATTTTTTCAACAGGCTTTTCTCGAGCGAGCCGGCGTTTACACCAATCCTTATCGGAATGTCCAGCCTTCCGGCGTGTTCGGCTAGCCTTTCCAGCTTTCTGGGGCCGCCAATGTTCCCCGGATTTATTCTGATTTTGGCTGCTCCGCTGTCAAGAACCATGTGGGCCAGTTCGGCATCAAAGTGAATGTCGGCAATTAAGGGTACCAAACTCCTTGAGGCCAGCCTTTCAAAGGCGTCAACCGATTCACGGTCCGGGATAGCCAGCCTGACCAGTTCACAGCCTGCTTTTGCCAGCTCCTTGATCTGGCTTTCAGTCTCAGCCAGAGAGGTGGTCCGTGTGTTGGTCATTGATTGAATGGCCACAGCTTGGTCTCCACCTATTTTCACCGTTCCGATTTTAACCGCTCTGGTTTTTCTTCGTGATATAGTTTCCATAAATCACCTTTTACTTCCCGGGTAAAATGTCAAAGCGCAGAAGATCCTGATAAGTTATAAATAGGATTAAAATAATCAGCATAGCAAATCCTATAAAGTGAATAAACCCCTCTTTCTCCGGGTCGATACGTTTTCCCCTTAAAACCTCCACCAGGAGAAAAAAGAGCCTTCCGCCATCCAGAGCTGGAATGGGCAGCAGGTTCATTATCCCAAGACTGATGCTGATCAGCCCGGTTAGCATTAAAAGATTAACAAAACCGGTTTGGGCTACTTCGCCGATTACGTAAACTATACCCACCGGTCCAGTCACGTCCAGAGGGGCCTGGCCTGTAAGCACCTGATAAATTGAATTTATTATCAATGCAAAACGCTCCAAACTAATCTTAAGGGATGGTATAAAACTATATTTTTCTATCTGAGGTCCTATTCCAATAATTCCCCTGTTATCCTCAGGAGTTATCTCGCTGACCACGAAAATCTGCTTTTTACTATCATTCCGTTCGATAATCAGTTCAATTTCCTGGGCCGGTTTTGCTGAAATATTTGTCAAAACATCGTCCCATTTGCTTACGGGTGTCCCGTCGATAGACTTAATAATATCGCCGGATTCCAGTCCCACGGCTTCCGCCGGTGATTCTTCAACGATGTAACCAATCTGGGAGCTATCTGTGGGAACACCGACCAGGAAGAAAAAGATAACAAAAAAGACAACTACAGCCAGAACCAGGTTCATCACCGCTCCAGCGGCCAAAACTACTGCCCTGCTTAAAGGAGGTTTGCGACTAAAACTGTCCGGATCTGAATCTTCATCTGGATTCTCACCAAGCATCCGGCAAAAACCACCAAGGGGCACCGCTCGCAGGGAATAGTCAATATCATTTTTTCTCCAGCTCAATATTTTGGGTCCGAAACCGATTGCCAGTTCAAGAACTTTAATCCCTGTCAATCTGGCTACAAAATAATGTCCTAGCTCGTGGACAATGATCAGTACGCCGAAAACGAATATTGAGGCTATTAATGTCTGCATTTCAATTCATCCTTCTCTCTATGGCGGTTATATATACTTTGGCTTCCCGCCTGGCCCAACGGTCCGCTGCAACTACATCTTGCAAAATGGGATCGGACATGGGTTTGTGCTTGTTCATTATTGCTTCGATCATTTCTGCTATGTTGTTAAAACCTATTAAACCGGTCAGGAAACTTCTTACTGCCTCTTCATTTGCTCCGTTCATTACGGCGGGCATTGTACCGCCTTCTTTTATTGCCCTGCAGGCCAGGTCCAGGCAGGGGAAATTTTCCCGGTCAGGCTTCTTGAAATCGAGAACAAGATCAAAGGGATCAAAATTTTCAAACTTGCTCTCAAGACGTTCCGGATAAGTCAGTGCATACTGAATTGGCAGGTGCATATCCGGCCTGCCTAGCTGAGCGATAACCGAACCGTCTTTATATTTTACCATAGAATGAACAATGCTCTGCCGGTGGACAACTACCTCTATCTGGTCAAGGCACAAATCAAAAAGCCACATCGCTTCAATAATTTCAAGACCTTTATTCATCATAGTTGCTGAATCAATAGTTATTTTGCCCCCCATATTCCAGTTGGGGTGTTTTAGCGCTTCTTCTGCCGTGACATGACTGAGCTCTTTTCTGGTTTTTCCATAAAAGGGGCCTCCCGATGCAGTCAGGTAAATCTTATCCACTTCTTCTTTTCTGCCGCTGCGGAGGCACTGCCAAATTGCCGAATGCTCGCTGTCGATGGGATATATCCTTGTTCTATCGAGAAGACCCATTTTATTTAATATTTCTCCACCGATAACCAGCGATTCCTTGTTAGCCAGAGCAACATCCTTTCCTTTCTTCAGCGCTGCCACCAGCGGTTTGAAACCGCTGAAACCCACCTGGGCCATCACTACAAGATCCGCTTCACCAAGTGTTGCAGCTATTTCCTGGCCCTGATCACCGGACATCACCTGACAACCGATGCCATTTAACGCTTCTGACAGCCTACCTGCAGCTTCTTCATTGCTTAAAACAGCCAGCTTTGGTCTGAATTTAATGACCTGTTTCGCCAGCAAGCTGTCGTTTGTGCCTGCTGTTAGAGCGATGATCTTGTATTGCGGGCCTAGCATTTCAATTACTTCCAGGGTCTGCCGGCCGATTGAGCCGGTAGACCCGAGGACAACTATCTTTTTGACTTTCAAAGGTTTGTTCAACCTTTCCATTTTAGCTTCTTAAATCTTACCACATCACAGGCTGTTCTGCACATCCTTCGCCTTAACATCTTTTAACTTTTTCCTTCTCTTACACTTCTTCAGACCTTCCACAAAACGCTTGCCAGCAAATATAGCCTCTTGCTTAAATCTCAAAATCCGCGTCCACCGCATGATGAGAACCAGTCCCTGCTTCTACCAGGGCAGTGTTTAAATCTCTGCCTTTATTTTAAGAACATATACCCGGTCAAAGGATATAACAAAGCCTCCTGCATACCACCACGCGCTGGCTTTGCATCTAAGTATTGAAGGTGCTCGGATTTTCAGGCTGCGTCAGAACTAGCTCGCTTTCCGCTCGCTCAGACAACTGCCTCAGCTATTCTGAAAATCCTTCGCTCCTCTCGTTTGTCGCAAAGCCTGATGCGCATTTATGATATGCAAGAAGCTTTATCTTTTTCTGCAATTGACACTTTCAGCAAGGGTTTGCCTGATACCATAGCTACTGCTTTTAACTTTTTTATAATTGGCTTTATTTGATGCCGGAAAAGTTCATCTGCTTCAAATAGCAATCCAGGGGGAAACTTAGTTTATAGTTAAGATAGGCTTCGCAATGATTGACTGCCGGTTGAAGAAAGTTTCCGTCAGAAAGAGGGCCAAACACTGCCGGCAGCGCAAACTAAAGCGAGCAGCTCAGAAGTGCAGGCGAGCCAAGGTGCGGAGCGGACCCCGGCACTCAAAACAATAAGTTACCTCTTCCGCTTTTTTGAGGGCCGGGCCGAGACCCGAAGACTAAGT
>JAGYMW010000005.1 GCA_018400435.1 Bacillota bacterium
CTTGTCTGGGATGAATTGCCTGCGGTAACAGTACCTTTGGTATGAAAAGCCGGGCGAAGTTTGGCCAGTACTTCAAGGCTCGTTTCTCGAATCCCCTCGTCGATATCGAAGATAGATTCTTTTTTAACAATTTTGTCGTCCGGGCCGACCGAGCTGTCGACTATTTTAAGAGGGACGATTTCATCTTTAAACCGGCCTTCTTTTGTTGCTGAGGCCGCTTTCTGCTGGCTGGCCAGGCCGAATTGATCTTGTTCTTCACGAGTGATATTGAAGCGATTGGCTACATTTTCAGCGGTAATGCCCATGGGGGTGTAAGCTTCAATATTTTTTTCAACCAGTTCCGGGCTTGGAGTAAGCTTGTTTCCGCCCATGGGAACCATGCTCATGCTTTCTACTCCTCCGGCGACAATAGCATCGGCATAGCCCAGCATTATTCGTTCGGCAGCCAGGGCTATAGCCTGCAATCCCGAAGAGCAGAATCGGTTCACTGTCTGGCCGGGGACGCTGTCGGGAAAGCCAGCCTGGAGAGCGATTATTCGGCCGACATTCATTCCCTGCTCTGCTTCGGGGAATGAACAACCCATAATTACATCTTCCACTTCGGCCGGATCAAGACCTTTAGCTCTGGCCATGGCTTCTCTTACGGCTACCGTGCCCATGTAATCTGGCCTGGTGAAGCGAAGTTTGCCCCGTGGTGCCTTGCCAATTGCTGTCCGGACACTGGAAACGATAACGGCTTCTTTCATTCTGGTTCCCTCCTTTAATTTCTCAAGGGCTTGCCCGTGGTGAGAAAGTGAGTGATTCTTTCCTGGGTCTTTGGCTCACCAAGAAGGCTCTTGAATTTTTCTCTTTCAATATCGAGTAGGTACTGTTCACTGACCAGCGAGTTAGGTTTTATATTGCCACCGCAGATGACATAGGCGATGGCATTGGCTACTTTTTGTTCATGTTCCGTGATGTAACCGCCCCAGAGCATATTCTGGACGCCAGCCTTGAAGGTAGCGATCCCGTACTCACCCAGGACCCTGATCTTTTTAAGCCTGGGCGTTTTATAACCTTCCAGGACCATGGCTAGAACAGTATTTTTGGCATCGTGAAGCAGGTAGTCCTGGTTTACGCTTATTTTGTCTGTTTTCCGGAGGAATCCCAGTTCTCTGGCATGCTGGGCGCTGGTTGATACAGTAGCCATGGCAATTGCTTCGAAGGCCTTTTGTACGAATGGAAGGCGGTCTGTGTTTACATCATCGCGCAGTCCCTCGGTCATCCGGATTAGAAGCTCCTTGTTTCCCCCGGCGCCGGGTATCAGGCCCATGCCCATTTCAACCTGGCCAAGGAAAGTATCGGCAGCAGCCTGAACCCGGTTACAGTGAGAGATTAATTCCATTCCACCGCCCAGGGTCATCTGGAAGGGGGCGGCGACAACGGGGATTTTTGCATATTTCAGCTTCATCAGGCCGTTTTGCAGGCTGACGTTGGACTGCTCCAGCATATCCCACTCGCCGGATTGAGCGCCCATCAGCATCAGGGCGACGTTAGCGCCGACACAGAAATTATTGGCGTGGTTGCCCACCACCATACCGACATAGTTTTTCTCTGCTTCCTCGATAGCTTCATGGATAAAATCCCAGAAAAGCGGGGAAAGGGCCTGCTGCGGACTGTGCTGTTCCAGGCAGCAGACGCCGTCACCCATGTCGAGCAAGCTGCCGTCATCATTGCCCATGATCAGCTTGTTCTGCTTCTTAAGGGCGGGTAGGCTGATGATTTCTGGGCTGACCGGTACCGGTTTATAGTTTCCTGAAGAGAAATCGTAGTAGGAAAGATTTCCTTTTTCATCTTCATGGTAAAAATTATCGAACCCTTTGTCCAGCATTTCTTCGACATTGCCCGGGATCTTAAGCCCTTCATTTTTCATCCGTTCGACGCTTTCTTTCACTCCGATGGCATCCCAGCTTTCAAAGGGGCCCAGTTTCCAGTTAAAGCCCCAGCGCATTGCCCGATCGATATTAACGATATCATCGGCTATTTCAGGGATCATCGAAGCGCTGTAGATTAAAAATCTTTTGGTCAGCTCCCAGGCAAACCGGCCGGCCTTGTCATCCGAATTGACCAGCATCTTAAAGCCTTTGGTCAGTTCCTCGTGCCTTGTCTTGCCGATAATGTCAAAGCGGGCTTTTTCCCGCGGCCGATATTCAAATATTTCAATGTCAAGAGCATGTATTTCCGAACCATTTTCACCTTTCACTTTCTTGTAGAAACCCTGGCCTGTTTTATCGCCGAGCAGTTTTTTGTCTACCATTTTCTGCAGGAAATCCGGCAGTTCAAAGCTGGTCTTTTCTTCGGGGTCTTCGGTTTTATCATAAACAGTACGAGCGACATGACAGAATGTGTCAAGACCTACCATGTCGAGGGTGCGAAAGGAGGCGCTCTTGGGATGCCCCATCGGTGGGCCGGTAATAGAGTCCACCTCTTCAATCGTCATCTTTTCTTCCTGCATCAGCTTAATAGTATGCATCATGGCATGTGTTCCGATGCGGTTGGCGATAAAGTTTGGAGTATCCTTGGCGAACACCACGCCTTTGCCAAGTACTTTTTCACAGAAGCGGTGCATGAACGTGAGAACTTCATCAGTTGTATCGTGGCAGGGGATAATTTCCAGCAGTTTCATCCAGCGCGGCGGGTTAAAAAAGTGGGTCCCCAGAAAGTACTGGCGAAAGCGAGATGAATTATCCGCCACCATCTCGTTGATTGAGAGGCCTGAAGTATTGGAGGAAACAATTATTCCCTCAGACCAGTTTTCTTCCACTTGTTTGAATACCTTTTTCTTGATCTCAATATTTTCGACGACGACCTCGATCACCCAGTCGACATCCTTGATTCTGGATAGGTCGTCTTCAAAATTGCCAGGGGTAATCAGGTCAATAGTGGAATCGCTGTAGAGGGGTTTCTGTTTATTCTTGAGGAGATCCTGTTTTCCCTTAATGGCAAGGCGGTTGCGTACTACGGGACTTTTGAGAGTCAAGCCCTGTTTTTCTTCTTCCGGTGTTATCTCCCGGGGGACTATGTCGAGCAGGTAGACCGGAATTCCCACATTGGCCAGATGGGCGGCAATAGTAGCACCCATTACTCCGGCGCCGAGAACGGCAGCCTTTCGGATTTCTTTCAAGGCCATTTAAATACCTCCCTGTGACGTGAAATTAAAAAAACCCATCCAGAGGATCAACTGAAATCAGCACAGCCCGTTTACCAGCAGATCAAATAGGGGTTTTTTCATAATCGTGAGATCATATGGTTTGGCGGACATGACCCAGCAGGTCACCACTTCATCGACGGCACCAAATATCACTTTGCGGGCTGTTCTTGTGTTTAGTTCGCGCCGGTAAAGGCCCTGCTCTTTGCCTTCTTCGATCACCTCCTCAATTAACTGGAAATAGCTCATCAGCGGTTTTGATATACCCTGGTTAATTGTTTGATCAATCTGGCGCAGCTCAATCTGGGTGACCATGGCCTGGTTTGGCCTTTCTCCGAGGGTGTTGAGATGATAACAGATGATCCGGTCAAGTTTTTCTTCAGCGCTGCGGCACTGGTCCAGTTCGCGGCTAAGTTCTTCAACAAAACGCTGCATAAGATTTTGGAAAAGGGATATCAGAATATCTTCTTTGTTTTCGAAGTATATGTACAGGGTCCCGTCCGCTAGGCCGGCTTCGTGGGCTATATCGGCAATCCGGGTACGATGGTATCCTTTCCTGGCGATAGTTTTGACCGCTGCTTCCAGGATCGCCTCGTATTTTTCACCCGTTCTTTTAGCCATCAGTTTTCTCCTGTATGGATGAATGATTATTCATTCGTCAATATTTTATATTATTTTGAAACAATAATCAATATTTATTACACTTGTTATGAAAATTAATCCATCTACTATATGACCAAAATCTTTTGCTAACCGGCTCACAGTTTTTATTTAGATGTTGTCACTATTTTTTATCTATGGTAATATATAAATGATTTGGCGCCTGTATTAAGGCGTTTTTATTATTGATCTGACAGCCGGGCGGGGTTATGCTGTTTGAAGGTTGTTTATCTGCATGGTAAAGAGAGGTAATCAATATGCTGAATCACCTGGAAAACATTAAAAACAACAAGGTTAAGCTGGGAATAGAAGTGGCATCGCCGGACGTGGACACTGCTCTGGCCAAGGCCTATCGGAAAGTGGTAAGGCAGATTAATCTACCTGGTTTCAGAAAGGGTAAAGTGCCCCGCCGGATTCTTGAAACACGATTTGGACCCGAGGTGCTGCACGAGGAGGCTCTTGAACTGCTTGTGCCTCCCGCTTACGAGGAAGCGTTGAAAGAGGCGGACGTCAGTCCCATCAACCAGCCTGATTTTGAGCTGGTCCAGATCGAAGAGGGCAAGCCTCTTCTCTTCAACGCGGTTGTGGAGGTGATGCCTCCTGTTGAACTGAGTGAATATAAGGGTATCAAGGTCGAGCAGACAGAAGCGGTTGTTGACGATATCCAGGTGGAGCAGAACCTTTTTATGCTGCGGGAACAGAGTGCCAGGCTCATTCCGAAAGAAGATGGGAAGGCGGAAGAGGGCGACCTGCTGACAATTGATTTCAAAGGTTTTATTGATGGAGAACCTTTCGAGGGTGGAGAAGCGGAAAACTATTCCCTGGAACTGGGATCGAAGACTTTTATCAAGGGATTTGAAGAACAGCTCCTTGGTGTTTCTCCCGAAGAAGAACTGGAAGTGAAAGTCAAATTTCCCGATGACTACGGAAAGGAAGAGCTGGCCGGTAAAGAGGCGCTCTTTAAAGTAACAGTTAAGCAAATCAAGAAAAAGCAGCTCCCGGAGCTGGATGACGAGTTTGCCAAAGAAGCAAGCGAATTTGATACTCTCGAGGAAATGAAAGAAGATTTACGGGAGAAACTGCTTAATAATGCCCGGGAAGAATCGAAAGAGAGAATGGAAGAAACATTAATTGGCAAAATAGCTGAAGAGTCAAAAGTGGACCTGCCGCAGACCTTGGTAGAGCGTCAACTGGACAGGTTGATAGGTGAATTTGAAACTTATCTGCGTTATCAGGGTATGAATATGGATCAGTTTCTCAATCTAGCCGGGAAAAAAATTGAAGAAATCCGCGAAGAAAGGCGAGAAGAAGCGGAAAAAAGAACCAGGATCAATTTGGTGCTTGACGCGATAGCCAAAAAAGAAGGAATTGAAATCGAGGACAGCGAATTAGATGACAAGATTGCATCCATCGCCGAGAGCTACAACGACAGTGCGGAGAGGGTGCGGGAAATCATTGAGAAACAAGGTCGGCTGCCGGTGATTCGCGAAGAAATGCGTATTCGCAAGGTAATCGACCTCCTTGTTTCCGAAGCGCAGATCAAGCTGGTTAAGAAGGAAATCGGGAAACCCGACAAAGAGGATGAGGGGGAGAATACCCCTGCTAAAGAAAAGCAAGATAGTGACGAAATTGCTACGGATTCGGACGCGGATGCGGAGACAGAAGCTGAAATTACAGAAAAAGAAAAAAATAAGTAGTATAATAATATAAGGAAAGTAATTTTGTATCAGAAGAGAGAGAAGGAGGTTTTGACCAATGAGTCTATTGGTACCGATGGTGGTGGAACAGACCAGCCGTGGTGAAAGAGCTTATGATATTTATTCGCGATTGCTTAAAGATAGAATTGTCTTTCTTGGCAGTGCGATCGATGACAATGTGGCTAACCTGGTTGTGGCTCAGATGTTGTTCCTGGAATCGGAAGATCCCAAAAAAGATATTAACCTTTATATAAATTCACCGGGGGGGTCAGTTTATGCCGGGATGGCCATCTACGACACGATGCGCTATGTTAAGCCCTCCATTTCGACAATCTGTGTTGGATTGGCCGCCAGTTTTGGAGCGGTTTTGTTGTCGGCAGGCGAAAAGGGTAAGCGTTTTGCATTGCCTAATTCCCGCATCATGCTGCACCAGCCTGCCGGTGGAGCCCAGGGACAGGCTGTTGACATTGAAATTCACGCCCGCGAGATCCTGAAAGTGCGGGAAACTCTCCAGAATATCCTGGCTGAAAATACTGGTCAATCTGTAGAGACGATTGCCAGAGACACGGATCGCGACTTCTTTATGTCGGCGGAAGATTCACAGAAGTATGGTTTAATTGACGATATTCTGGTCCACCGAAGCTAACATTGGAAATGAGGTGAACCCCAGTATGTTTAAGTTTAATGAAGAAAAAGGCCAACTCAAATGTTCCTTTTGCGGTAAATCGCAGGAACAGGTCCGCAAGCTCGTTGCCGGTCCCGGAGTTTATATCTGTGATGAGTGTATCGAGCTATGTAATGAAATAATTGAAGAAGAAATCGGTGATGATACCGAACTTGGTTATGTAGAGCTGCCTAAACCTCAGGATATCAAGGAAATACTTGATCAGTACGTCATTGGACAGGAGGATGCCAAGAAGAGCCTTTCAGTGGCGGTTTACAATCATTATAAAAGGGTTAATGCCGGTCAGAAACCGGACGATGTGGAGCTGCAGAAAAGCAATATTGTTCTCATCGGTCCGACAGGGGTGGGGAAAACCTTGCTGGCGCAAACCTTGGCCCGCATACTCAATGTTCCCTTTGCCATTGCTGATGCCACTTCGCTTACTGAAGCCGGCTATGTCGGCGAAGATGTGGAAAATATTTTGCTCAAGCTGATCCAGGCTGCGGATTATGATTTGGAGAAAGCAGAAAAAGGGATTATCTATATTGATGAAATTGACAAGATCGCCCGCAAGACCGATAATCCTTCCATTACCAGGGATGTATCGGGAGAAGGGGTCCAGCAGGCGTTACTAAAAATTCTTGAAGGCACGGTAGCCAGCGTGCCGCCACAGGGCGGACGCAAGCACCCGCATCAGGAATTCATGCAAATCGATACCACTGATATTTTGTTCATCTGCGGTGGCGCTTTCGACGGTCTGGAAAAGATCATCCAGAACAGGGTAGGCAAAAGGGGAATTGGTTTCGGTGCCGATCTCGTTTCGCGCGACGACAGGAATTTGGGAGCAATCCTCAAACAGATCTTGCCTCAGGACCTTCTAAAATATGGCTTGATCCCGGAATTTGTCGGCCGTATTCCAGTCATTGCTACCCTTGATCCGCTCGACAAGGAAGCCTTTGTTCGCATCCTGAAGGAACCCCGCAATGCCCTGACCAAGCAGTACCAGCGCATCTTTGAACTTGATGGTGTTGCTCTCGAGTTCAAGGAAAATTCCCTTGAAGCCATTGCCGAGGAAGCAATGAAAAGGGATACCGGAGCGAGAGGATTACGAGCAATCATGGAAGAAATTTTGCTCAACGTGATGTTTGAACTGCCCTCGCGGGAAGATATCGACCGCTGCGTGATTACCAGGGAAGTAGTTCACAATAGTGAGACGCCGATGCTGGTGACAAGGGATAAAAGGAAGAAAAAAGAAGAGAGTGCCTGATTGATGCGAAACGGGTAGCGATAAATTACATATAAGTTGACAAGGATCCGTCTAAGCGGGAAGCGAATAGGAAAATGATAAGCTTCTCGCTTATCCTTTAAAGGGGAAGGTGGTTGATAATCTATGCCCGGAAAAACAAAACTGCCGGTCTTGCCCTTACGGGGAGTGCTGGTGTTCCCCAATATGGTTTTACATCTTGATGTAGGCAGGCAAAGATCCATTGTCGCCCTGGAAAAAGCGATGATGAAGGAAAACCTGATCCTGCTGGTAGCCCAGAAGGATGCAAAAACTGACGAGCCGGCCATTGAAGATCTCTATCCTGTTGGGACAGAGGCAAAGATTAAACAGATGATCAAACTGCCCGGTGGAACGATCAGGGTTCTCGTTGAAGGTCTGAAGAGGTTGAAACTTACAAAATTGCTTACCGATCAGGATTACTTGGAAGCAGAAGTTAAACCTTTTAAAAGCAGAAAAAAGAAGACCCCGGAAATCGAAGCCCGGATTCGTAGCATTCTTTATCAGTTTGAGCAGTATACCAAGCTCAGCCGCAAGGTGCCGCCGGAAGCACTGGTCACGGTTTCCGATATTGATGATCCGGGACGTTTTGCCGATATGGTTGCTTCTCATCTAAGTATGAAGCTGGAACAGAAACAGGAGATCCTGGAAGCAGTTGATCCTGGTGAACGGTTGGAAAAGCTGAGTATAATTTTGAGTCATGAGATAGAAGTTCTGGAAATTGAGCGTAAGATTAACCTGCGTGTCCGCAAGCAGATGGAAAAAACCCAGAAAGAATATTATCTGCGCGAGCAGATGAAGGCTATCCAAAAGGAACTGGGTGAAACCGATGAACGGATGGCAGAAGCGGACGAATACCGTGATAAGATTGCTGAAGCCAAACTGCCGGAAGAGGTCGAAGAAAAGGCGCTTAAAGAAGTGGAGCGCCTGGAGAAGATGCCCCCGGCGGCGGCGGAAGGGACCGTCATTCGAACTTACCTCGACTGGCTTCTGGAATTGCCCTGGTCGGTGGAGACAAAGGACCGCCTTGATCTCGATATGGCGGAAAAAATCCTTGAAGAAGATCACTATGGTCTTCAGAAGGTCAAAGAACGGATTATTGAATACCTGGCAGTGCGCCAGCTTGCTGAAAAGCTCAAGGGTCCCATTCTTTGCCTCATTGGCCCCCCTGGTGTGGGGAAAACTTCCCTGGCCCGTTCCGTGGCCAGGGCTCTGGAAAGAAATTTTGTTCGAATTTCCCTCGGTGGAGTACGTGATGAAGCGGAGATCCGTGGACACCGCCGTACCTACATTGGGGCTCTGCCGGGGCGAATTATCCAGGGGATGCGGCAGGCCAAATCGAAGAATCCGGTTTTTCTCATGGATGAAATTGACAAGATGTCAACCGATTTCAGGGGGGATCCTTCGTCGGCTCTCCTGGAAGTTCTCGATCCCGAGCAAAATAACAGTTTCAGTGATCACTACATTGAAGTGCCCTTTGACCTCTCACAGGTGATGTTCATTACTACCGGCAATACTACCTATAATATTCCACGGCCGCTGCTGGACAGGATGGAACTGATCCACATTCCCGGTTATACCGAGGAAGACAAGGTAGAAATCGCCCGTCAATACCTCATCCCGAAACAGTTAAAAGAAAACGGCTTGAGCGAGGGCAATCTTGAGTTGTCAGAAAATGCAGTGAGGCGGATCATTCGCGAATATACACGCGAAGCTGGAGTACGCAATCTTGAGCGCAATATTTCCGCCATTTGCCGCAAGGTAGCCCGGGAGGTAGTTAGGGAGCGAGGGAAACATGTTAAAATTACCCGTCAGAACCTCCATAAGTATCTGGGTATTCCGCGGTACCGTTATGGGGCGGCAGAAAAAGAAGATGAAATTGGTGTAGCTACCGGCCTGGCCTGGACTGAAACGGGAGGAGATTTGCTGTCTATCGAAATAACACTGATGAAAGGAAAGGGTAAAATGACCCTCACAGGCCAGCTAGGCGATGTGATGCAGGAATCGGCCAAGGCAGCGATGAGCTACATCCGGTCGCGGGCCGACTCCCTGGGCCTGGCAAAAGATTTTTATGAAAATATTGATATCCACATTCATGTGCCGGAGGGAGCGATTCCCAAGGATGGCCCTTCAGCCGGAATCGCCATGGCTACCGCACTGGCTTCGGCTCTGACCAGGACCCCGATTCGAAGGGATGTGACCATGACCGGTGAAATTACTTTGCGTGGTAGAGTCTTACCCATTGGCGGAGTCAAGGAAAAAATCCTGGCTGCTCACCGTGCCGGTATTAAATATATTCTCATGCCTGCAGAAAACCGCCGCGACCTGAGCGATATTCCGCCCCAGGTCCGCCGTAAAGTAGAAGTTAAGATGGTTGAGCATATGGATGAAGTCCTGGAACTGGCCCTGGCCGGGCCAATTGGTCCCGGAGAGGACGATGGAGAAAAGAAAGGTGAAACAAAAATTAAACGGGATGATCTGGATGTACGTAATGAAAACCGGGATCCGGCTGTCCCTCATTAACAAGCGGACGGCGGTTGGTTCCAGAGAGAGGAGGTGGTGGGCGAGTGTATGTGCGTCAGGCTGAACTGAAAGCTTCAGCATATAAAGTTGATGATTTCCCCGGGTGGGAAAGGCCCGAAATAGCTTTCCTGGGCCGCTCCAACGTGGGGAAATCTTCGCTCCTGAACAAACTGGCAGGCAGGAAAAACCTGGCCCGCACCAGTTCAACCCCCGGGAAAACGCGGGGTATATATTTTTACCTGATCAATGATGATTTTTCCTTTGTAGATCTGCCCGGTTATGGTTATGCCAGGGTGTCGAAAAAAGAGCGGGAACGCTGGGCACCTATCATTGAAGAATATCTTGGCGCCAGAAGCAATTTGTATGGCTGCCTGCATCTCATCGACTGCCGCCATGAGCCAACTGAAGATGATCGACTGATGGCCCGGTGGCTGCGTATGCACAGTATTCAGCGTGTTACCGTGGCTACGAAAGCGGACAAACTTTCCCGTGGTGCTATGCTCAGGCAGCTGACAGTGATCAGGAATAAGCTTGAGTTATTTGAAGAAGAACTTATTTTGCCCTTTTCAGCTGCTACAGGCGACGGCCGCGAAGTTTTGTGGCGAGCGATCCAGGCTTTGCTGCCCCATGGAAAAAGATAAGCATCCTGCTATACTCCGAGAGTTGAAAGATGTGGAGGAATGAATATGCCTGTTGCAGGAATAGACGTAGGTTCGCTGTCAGCGGAAGTAGTAATCTTGGAAAAAGGGGAAATACTGCAATATGTAATTTTGCCCACTGGTTCAAACAGTAAAATGGCGGCCGAAAGGGCGATGCAGGAAGCCTTGCGGGCTTCAAAACTGGATCGGTCAGATCTTGACTATATTATTGCTACCGGTTACGGACGCATCAATATAGATTTTGCCGACAAAAAAGTTACTGAAATTACCTGTCACGGACGTGGAGCTTATTACTGGAATGTTGATATCAGGACAATTATCGATATTGGTGGCCAGGACAGCAAGGTGATCCGTCTGAATGATAGCGGACGGGTAATCGATTTTGCCATGAATGACAAATGTGCTGCCGGGACCGGCCGTTTCCTCGAAGTGATGGCACAAACCCTCGAAGTGGAACTGGAAGATCTGGCTGAGCTCAGTGAAAAGGCGAAGGAGATAGTGCCAATCAGCAGTATGTGCACCGTTTTTGCCGAATCGGAAGTGGTATCGCTGATTGCCCGGGGGCTGCCGAGGGAAGATATTGCTCGTGGTCTTCACCGGTCTGTTGCCGACAGAACAGCTGGTTTGATTCACCGGGTTGGCTTGATGGAAAAGGTCATGTTCACCGGCGGAGTGGCTAAAAACCGGGCGATGGTCAGGGCTCTCAACGAAAAATTGAAAACGAATTTAATTATTCCTCCGGAACCGCAGATTGCCGGAGCACTCGGGGCTGCCATCCTCGCTGCAGAAGAATTAGCCGGATAAAAAGTGTGTTATGGATACGGAGGAATTGACACACTCTGTCCCCATGACACATAAATAGTTATTTTAGAATATGATCAAGCCTGTTTCGCTGCAGGCTTTGTTTGATCCGAACAGCTAAAAACAAAGCCAGGGCTGCTTTTAGCAGATCGAGCGGTATATAGGGAATGATACCAATCATCAGTGCCTGCAGCGGAGTGTATTGCATGATCAGGGCAAGCTGCAGGCCCCCGAAAAAATAAATAAACAAAAGAGAAATAATAACTCCGGTAACGGCAAGTTGAAGATAAGATCTGGATTTTATTTCCATAATCCGGCCGTAGCAATAAACAGCCGGAATGAACCCAATCAGGTAACCGCCTCCCGGTCCAGTGAGTATGTGGATTCCTCCTCTGGCAAAGGAGAAAACGGGAGCACCGGCTGCACCGAGCAGGAGATAGGCGGTTACTGAAAGCAGCCCTGCTTTTCCGCCCAGCAGGATACCCGCCATGAAAATACCCAGGACCTGGCCGGTAAAAGGGACCGGGCTGAAGGGCAGAGGAATGGATATCTGAGCTAGGATTGCGATCAGGGCGGTGAAAAGGGCGCAGGCGGTCAGTTTTTTTAATGGCAAAGTAGATTCATCCTTTCATTTTTCTGAATGCAGCCGGTTATACTGTTTTGCATCAATTTTTCACTAACAGCGAGCAGAATATTTTGATAGAATGATAATCGAGCCCCGTACCTTTGTCAACTGCCAGAGGGAAAAGTGGCAGGGGGGTTGTCGAGGCGGAGTGGCGTAGAGGAGAAGAACAAAAAAGTGGCGCAGTTGATATTAACTGCGCCGAGTGATATATATAAAAAGAGGGGGTCAACTCACCCTTATTATAAAACCTGAACATTACAGGAATATTACAAACAGGTTGTTTTTTTATTACAAAGGCTGAAAAACTTCTGTTTTTAATCTGTCGGGGGTTTTAATATGGATAAAGCGCTCGATTATATCGAACAAGATCTTCCACGGGTTGATGGGCATGCTACTGCCGAAGAGGTGCTTGAAGCTATGCTGCAGTTACGTTATTCCTAAGCCCTGCTTACCGGTGAAGGGGAAATTAAAAAAGTTGTTACTGCTTTTTCGCTGATAAATGTCCTGGAAAACCAGGTAAAAAAGGCCGATTACAGGGCTGAATAACTCTCCGATGTTGATCTAACGGTTGTTTCCTGGGATAGCACCGGCAGAAGCTGGCTTCCCCTGTTAAAAAAAAATTGAGGCGCTGGTCGTAACAGGTGAAGATGGAGAAATTGCAGGAGCGATAACTGCTTCCGGTATATACGATAAAATGGTTGCCAAAACGGAAGAACTGGAAAGGGAGCTTGATGCCATCATCAACTTTTCTTCCGATGAGATCCTGGTTGTTGACGGAAGAAGGGCCATTTTACGGGTCAATTCCGTGTTTGAAGAGAATTTTGGCGCAAAACTGTCCGACGTTCTGGATAGATCGGTAGACGAACTGGAAAAGAAAAGGGTGTTTTTCCCCTCTGTAACTTGCCTTGTTCTCGAGAGCAAGAGTTCCCGGACTGTAATCCAGTCCCAGCGAGACGAGCGCAAACTTTTGGCCACCGGAACGCCGGCGTTCTATGAAGACGGATCCATATTCAGGGTTGTTGTCAATACCAGGGATATCACCAGGCTGAATAACCTTAAGAAGCAGTTTTAAGAGGCGGAGATGTTGAAAAATCGTTATCAGCAAGAACTGATTAAGCTTCGGTAGTATGCCCCGGGAGGTGGAGACATTGTTGCAGTCAAAACAGCTATGAAGAAATTGCTTGAAATAGCCGGACCAAATCTGATATAGTGGAACACGAAATCAGATTTGATATTTTGCCGTTTTTATTGTGATTTAATACACTGGGAAGAATTGATCACCGTTTTTCATTGCTTCACCGGTGTTCTTTAAAGCGTAGCCGATTTAAAAAGGATTTCCGGATATATACAGAATCTAATAAGGTTTTTCAATCTTAGATAAGTGTTGACCCGGGATGATGACACCCTGCAGGATAGCATCATTAAAGTACCAATAAATGATAGGGAGAGATAAAATAACCGGGGAAGAATTGAAGAATATGCTTGATGATTATTATCTGCTATGTGACTGGGATGAAAGCGGCATACCAACCCGGAAAATGAATTAAAATAATCAAACGGAGGATGAGGAAATGTCTATTGAAACAAAAAAAACTAATGAAGACAACATACTTCTGGCTACTCTTGGCATGATCAAGCAGGCTGTTGACCTGTCAGAACTATCGACCGAAGTATATGATCATCTACGGACGCCAATGCGGTTTGTGGAGGTAGCCATTCCAGTTGAGATGGATGACGGCAGCGTAAGCGTATTTACCGGGTACCGCTGCCAGCACAATAATGTTTTTGGGCCTTTCAAGGGAGGGCTGCGCTATCATCCCAATGTGACTACCGACAGTGTCAAAGCTCTTTCAATTTTAATGACCCTGAAATGTTCGCTGGTTAATATACCGTTCGGAGGGGCTAAAGGGGCGGTAGTATGTGATGTGCCGAGAATGTCGATGAAAGAAAAAGAGCGTATGACTCGCAGTTATGTGAAAACACTCGGTTCCATTATTGGCCCGGAAACCGATATCCCCGCTCCCGATGTATTTACAGATGCTCAGGTTATGGCCTGGATTGCAGATGAATACAGCACAATTATGCGCGAACCTTCTTTCGGGGTGGTGACAGGAAAGCCGCTGGCGGTAGGCGGCTGTGTTGGACGTAATGAAGCAACCGGTCGGGGCTGCTTCTTTGTAGCCCGTGAGGCGGCTAAATCTTTAAAAATCCCACTCCGCACTGCCCGTGTTGCCATCCAGGGATTCGGTAATGTCGGTAGTAGCGCAGCCAAGATGTTTGCCGAAGAAGGGTCTCCGGTAATTGCTGTCAGTGATATCAATGGTGGCGTTTATAATGAAAAGGGCTTGAACATTAAAAAGCTTCGGGAATATGTGGAACAAACAGGTTTTATTAAAGGTTTTCCCGGCGGTGAAGCAATTACCAATAACGAGCTGCTGAGCATGGATTGTGATATTCTCGTCCCGGCCGCTCTCGAAAACCAGCTTACAGGTAGTAATGCGGGAGATGTGAAGGCAAAATTAGTTGTTGAGGCGGCTAACAGTCCGACCACTCCCGAAGCGGATCATATTCTGAAGGAGAAGAACATCCTTGTGGTGCCCGACATTCTGGCCAACAGCGGGGGAGTTACTGTATCATATTTTGAATGGGTCCAGAATAACTATGGCTTTCGCTGGGATCTGGCTACTGTTAACAGCCGTCTTGAAGAAAAAATGACCGAAGCCTTTAATATGGTTTACAGCTTTTATTGTGAAAGTTGTGTCGGATCGGATATGCGCACCGGTGCCTATATGTATTCCATTCAGCGTCTGGCTGAAGCGATGATGTACCGCGGCTGGCTGCGCAATGGCATAAGCAGGAAGTAACGGTATCAGTTTAGAATAGACTGAATGGGATGTCGTTGGACCATGAGGATTTGAAAAATTATTTGAATCCGCATGGTCCTTTTTAAAAATTGCATGATTTTCGGTATCTTTTTGTCATTTTCAGTCGGTGCGAGTTTAAAATCAAAATTGGTTTTATGATCAATATAATTATGGAGGGAGAAAAATGCCCTGTTTGGCGAATAAAATTTCGGCCGGTGAGTTGATTATTTACCAGGATCGATGCAAAGGATGCGGTATCTGTATCGCTTTTTGCCCCCGGGGGGCCCTTTCCCTTAATGATAGAGGCAGAATCGCCAGAGAGGTCGAGAAGTGTAATTTATGCGGTATTTGTGAAACATTTTGTCCCGACTTTGCCATAGTTTTGAATAAAGGGGTGAATAGCCTGAATGCCTGAAACGAAGCCGATCCTCATGCAGGGAAACGAAGCCTGTGCTGAAGGAGCGATCAATGCCGGGGTAAGATTTTTTGCCGGGTATCCAATCACTCCTTCCACAGAAGTCGCTGAGCTGATGGCGGCGAAGCTGCCCGATATTGGCGGCGTTTTTATGCAGATGGAAGATGAAATAGCCAGCATGGCTGCTGTCATAGGAGCATCAATCGGAGGAATGAGAGCTATAACCGCAACCAGCGGCCCCGGTTTTTCATTGAAGCAGGAAAATTTGGGTTTTGCGATAATGGCAGAAATACCCTGCGTGGTGGTCAATGTGCAGCGAATGGGGCCGAGCACCGGTGTGCCTACTGCACCGTCTCAAGGCGATATTATGCAGACCCGCTGGGGCACCCACGGTGATCATCCAATCATTGTCTTTTCACCCGCTTCAGTTTATGAAACTTATTATTTGACCATAGCTGCTGTTAACCTCAGTCAGAAACTGAGACAACCGGTGGTGCTGCTCCTTGATGAGGTGATCGGTCACATGAGAGAAAAGGTGCTTATTCCCGGAGGAGGCAGACTCATTGTCGAAAAAGCCAGCGATAAAGCACCGGCGGACTGGAAACCCTACGACGACAAGGGGGTTACCCCACTGGTGCCTTTTGGCTTCGGTCGCTATTATCATGTGACGGGGCTTTACCACGATCAGTACGGTTTTCCCACCAGCGATCCCCGTCAGGTGGAAAGAGCGCTTGACCGGCTCCATGACAAACTTAAGAAATATCGGGACGAAATTGTCCTTACCAATTATATCGGCCACAGGGAACCAAAGGTAGCTATTGTCGCCTACGGCTGCACAGTTCGCTCTGCCAGGGCGGTGATCAAAAAGGCTTACTGGCAAAATCGGCTGCCTGTCGGCCTGCTTAGCCTGCAGACGATCTGGCCTTTCCCGGACCGAGAGATTAAAGAACTGGCGGAAAAAGCCGATGTCATTATTGTTCCCGAACTTAACATGGGCCAGCTGGTTGGCGAGGTTGAACGCTGTGCCTGCGGCAGAGCGGAAGTGATACCTCTTAACCGGTATGACGGAGAAATGATTACTCCGGATCAGCTTGTTGAAAAAATGGGGAGGTGGTTGTCATAGAACAGCTGAGCCGTAATTTTTTAAGGACAAAGAAATTACCTCATATCTGGTGCCCTGGATGTGGAAATGGGATCATTACTTCTGCTTTGGTCAGGGCAATTGAGCGTACTGGTTTTGATCAGAAGGACGTGGTTATTGTATCGGGTATTGGTTGTTCATCACGGGCATCCGGATACCTGAATTTTAATACTTTGCACACCACCCACGGTCGGGCTCTGGCTTTTGCCACGGGATTGAAAATGGCCCGGCCTGAGTTGAAAATATTTGTGATTATGGGCGATGGGGATTGCAGCGCAATCGGGGGCAATCATTTTATTCACGCTTGCAGAAGGAATATTGATTTGAACGCAGTAATAATCAATAACCAGATATACGGGATGACCGGAGGTCAGTATTCTCCCCTCACCCCGCAGGGTAGTAAGGCCAGCACTGCTCCCAGGGGGACCCTGGAGAGACCTTTTGATATCCTGAAACTGGCCCGGGGAGCGGGAGCGACTTTTGGTGCCAGGGGAACAGCTGTCCAGCCCAGGCAGCTCGAACAATTGATTGCCCGGGCAGCCGCGCATAAGGGTTTTTCCGTCGTGGAATCGCTTTCTCAGTGTCCTGTCGCCTACGGACGGCGCAACAATCTCGGCGGGCCGGTTGAAATGCTTAAGAGCATGAAGGAAAAAAGCATTTCTGTTGAGAAGGCAACAGCTATGGATGAAAACGAACTGGAGGGGAAAATCCTGACCGGTGTACATTTTTCCATTGAAGCCCCGGAGTACGCTGAAGAGTATTACCGAACCGTAACCGCGGAGGAAAACCACTAAACGGAGGGATATTTTTGGGGAACAGAAAGGAAATACTGCTCACCGGGGCCGGCGGACAGGGCTTGATCCTGGCTTCAATTGTCCTGGCCGAAGCGGCGGTTAATGACAACAAGAATGTTGTCCAGACCCAGTCGTACGGGCCGGAAGCCCGTGGAGGAGCCAGTATGGCCGGGGTTATCATCGACGTGGACACCATCGATTACCCCAAAGTGACTAAACCTTCTATCCTTCTCTGCATGAACGAAACCTCTTTCAACAAGTACCTGCCTAAAGTAGATACGGACTGTACAGTCTTTGTTGATTCAACTTTTGTCAAAGGTCCCTTCAGGGATGATTACCAGATAGCTTCCTTTCCCATTACCAGAACTGCCAGGGAAGAACTGGGCCGGGAAGTAGTGGCCAATATGCTGGCCCTCGGTGTAATTAATGCCGCTACTGCACTGATTGATCGCCATATTTTCAGGGATAGTATTTTCAGACTTGCGCCCGGGGGAAGTGGTGAGCTTAATCAAAAAGCTTTTGATGCGGGTTATCATCTTTATGAGCAGGGTCCGGAAGACGGTATCGGATTTTCTGCTCAAACCATCAAATAAAAGGGTTATCCTGGTTGTTACCGTAACGGTAATCGCTACGGAACTTTTTATAGTTACCGATATTGGCCCTTTTCGTTTTTCAATCGGTACAGTTGTGTTTGTTTACGCTGTTCTAAGCATTGAAAATTTCTTAATCATTCCCACCGCTTTTCTTGTTGCTGTTTCCATCTTTTTGCTCAGGATTGGCCTTGACTATTTCTTCTGGTTACCACGCGAATATTTTACTTTTATGATGGCTCATCAATATTCCGGTTTTATCTATTTCATCCTGCTGTCTCTCATTTTAAAAATGAGTAAGATTAAAACCATGGCCAGCGGCTTTACAGTTCCGCTGCTGCTTGGCCTCGGCGGGGCTGTCGCAGTTTCCAACCTTGCCGAGGCGCTGGTCAGGGTCCCCTGGGGCGAGGTCCTGAGTTTTGACAACCTGATTATATTAATTATCATGTCGGCGGCCCAGGTTTTCCTGGTGGCCAGTTTTATCAATATCAGCCAATTCCAGAAAATTGCTCTTGTAGACGAACAGCAGCGGGATAACTACGAAAAGATGCTCATATTAGCTTCCGATCTATATGACGAGCTGTTTTATATGCAAAAATCGATGGAGAACATGGAAAACATCATGGCCAAAAGCTATAATTTACATAAGATCTTAAAAGAGATCAAGCTTCCCGATCTTTCTCTTGTTCACGAGGCGCTGAGAATAGCTGAAGAAGTCCATGAAGTTAAAAAGGATATTGCCCGTATACTGGCAGGCCTGGAGAAAGTAATAGGAACCAAGAAGGAACGGTCGGTTATGAACCTTTCAGAACTCCTGGACCTGGTGGTCAGGGCCAACCGGAATTACAGCAGGAGCATGGGGAAAAAAATTCAGTTCAATTTGCTTATCGATCTGGATTTCGAAGTGGTGGAGGTTTATCCTCTCCTGGCAATCATCAATAACCTGGTTTCCAACGCGGTCGAAGCAATTTCAAAAGAGGGATCCATCAATCTGAAAGCGAAGTGCAGAAAGAATATTTTATGTGTCTCTATTTACGACGACGGGATCCCCATCAGAAAGGAAGATCGGAACCTTATTTTTGAACCGGGATTCACCACCAAATTTTCTCCGGAAGGGACTCCCTCCACCGGTATAGGCCTTGCTTATGTTAGAGGTCTCGTCGAGAACTACCGGGGACGGGTTTTCTTACGGTCGATAAAAAAAGGAAAGAGTTTTATGGTCTTAATTCCAATTGCCAGCATCAGCGGGGTATAAGCGATGGAATTTACTTTTTTTATTTTGGAGGATGATCCGGCTTGCCGCCGGATCCTGGGTCGGATCATTGAAGATGAAAGATTGGGTGAAGTTATAGGTGAATTGCCGGACGGCTACGGCAATGTTATAGGAACCATTATGTACAATCAGCCGGACATCCTGATTGTTGATCTGCTGATGCCTGGCAAGGACGGCATAGAAATCGTAGAGCAGCTCCGGATCAGAAATTTTCGCGGTAAAATAGTAATGATTTCCCAGGTGGAGAAAAAAGAAATAATTGCCCAGGCCTACGCGGCGGGGATAGAATTTTATATCAATAAACCTATCAATCGAATCGAAGTGATATCTGTTCTCAATAACATCATTGAAAGGTTACGAATGGAGCGCTCTTTCGAACAGATGCGCGACTCGCTGGCTGTCCTCGATAAGGTTGGTAGCCTGCGCCGGGAGCTGAAGACCGGAGAGTCAGGTCCCCCTGATCAGGAAATAATCAAAGAGCGCACCAGGGAGATTCTTACTGATCTGGGATTGGTCGGCGAACCGGGCAGCCATGATCTGGTGCAGATAATTCTTTTTTTAAATGCTGTGCCACAAACGGAAAACTATCTGGGTGAATACCGTCATTTAAAAGATCTTTACCGGGCTGTCCGCGACAAGTATCTGCAGGAATATGATAGAAAAAGCGATGTACGGGCTATTGAACAAAGGGTGCGCCGGGCTGTTAAACAGGCCATGGAACATATTGCCGCCCTTGGCCTTGAAGATTACAACAGCCCGATTTTTGAACGATATGGTCCCAAATATTTTGATTTCAGCGAGCTGAGGCTTAAGATGAAAGAATTGGAAAACCCAAAAAAAGGACAGGCCAGGACGAGGGTGAACATTAAGCAGTTTATTAATGCCCTCTACTGGGAAATCAAGAGATAGACCCTTCGTAACCTCTATCCTGATGAAAAAGGTCGACGCCGGCATTGACTTTATGTTATTGAAGTTATAATATTTAGTGGTCCTTGTTTTATTGAACAGGCCTTAATTATTCCCGCCGGAATGATATAATAAATAGCAAAATGAAAATTGGAGAATACCGGCCAAAATGGGTTAAGAAATCTGCCCGATCCGGTAATCGAATTATGAATACCCTTTTATACCCGAGGTGAATTTATGTCTGAAACAACTCTCCCCCCGGTCTATGATCCGGCCGGAGTTGAAGAAAAAAGGTATCAATTTTGGCTGCAAGGAGAATACTTCAAGGCGGCAAATGATCCAGGGCGGATCCCATTTACGATTGTTATTCCTCCACCGAATGTAACCGGGTCTTTGCACATGGGCCATGCTCTCAATAATACCGTGCAGGATATACTAATCCGCTGGCGGCGCATGCAGGGATATGATGTTCTCTGGTTGCCGGGAAGCGATCATGCCGGCATAGCTACTCAGAATGTAGTGGAAAAACACCTGGCTGAAGAGGGAATTGACAGCCGCGAACTCGGCCGGGAAAAATTCCAGGAAAAAGTCTGGGAATGGAAGGAAAAATACCATTCTCGCATTGTCAGTCAGCTTTATCGGCTTGGTGTTTCCTGTGACTGGTCCAGGGAACGTTTTACCATGGATGAAGGATGTTCGCGGGCAGTGCGCAAAGTTTTTGTCGATTTGTACCGTCACGGTCTGATCTACCGTGGGGATTATATGATCAACTGGTGTCCCCGCTGTCATACTGCCCTATCCGATATTGAGGTTGAACATGAAAATGAGTCGTCGAAGATCACTCATATTCGTTATCCGCTGGCCGACGGCTCAGGGCATATCATTGTGGCGACTACTCGACCGGAAACAATGCTCGGTGATACTGCAATAGCTGTTAATCCTGATGATGAGCGATACAGGGACCTGGTGGGCAGGAAGGTCATTCTACCACTTTTGAACAGGGAACTACCTATCGTGGCTGATGATTATGTTGATCCGGAATTCGGCAGCGGAGCGGTTAAGGTGACCCCGGGACATGATCCCAACGATCTGGCTATCGGCCAGCGTCACGGTCTCGAAGTAATTAAAATTATCGATGAAGATGCTCGAATGACCGAAGCAGCCGGGCCGTACAAAGGGCTTGATCGTTTTGAGTGCAGGCGCCTGGTAGTTACCAACCTGGAGAAGCTCGGCCTGATTGAAAAAATTGAGGATTACGAGCACGCTCTGGGGCGCTGCCAGCGCTGCCATACGATCGTGGAGCCGCTTATTTCCCGCCAGTGGTTTGCCAGGATGAAACCGCTGGCTGAACCTGCGCTGGAGGCGGTCAATGCAGGAAAGACTGTTTTTATTCCTTCCCGCTTCAAACGTATATATCAGAACTGGGTTGAGAACATTCGTGACTGGTGCATATCGCGACAGCTCTGGTGGGGACACCGTATTCCGGCTTGGTATTGCTCATGCGGGGAAATAATTGTCGATTACGAGGAACCGCAGCGCTGCCCTTCATGCGGCGGAAGCTCTTTTGAACAGGATCCCGATGTCCTGGATACCTGGTTTAGCTCCGGCCTGTGGCCTTTTTCCACGCTTGGCTGGCCTGACCGGACCACTGATCTGGATCATTTTTTCCCCACCAGTGTTCTGGTAACCGCTTATGACATCATCTTTTTCTGGGTTGCCCGGATGATGTTCATGTCTCTCGAGTTTATGAAAGAAGTACCCTTTCACACAGTTTATATAACCGGTCTTGTTCGCGATGCCCAGGGGCGAAAGATGAGCAAATCGCTCGGCAACGGAATTGATCCCCTTGAGATAATTGAGGAATACGGGGCAGATACCCTTCGCTTTACTCTGGTGACAGGTCAGGCCCCAGGCAATGATCAGCGATTTCGCCAGGATAGCGTTGAGGCAGCCCGCAACTTTGCCAATAAAATCTGGAATGCTTCCCGCTTTGTTTTGATGAACCTTTTTGATGAAGGCGAATCAGGATCCTCTATTCAGCTATTTGATCCTGCTATACCACCGGAAGGATTAAAACGAGCCGATCGGTGGATTTTGCATAGTTACAACAAAACAGTACAAAGGGTAAATGAACTGCTGGAAAATTATGAACTCGGTGAAGCGGCTCGTCTGATCTATGATTACCTTTGGAATGATTTTTGCGACTGGTATGTGGAACTGAGCAAACATTATCTCTACAGCAAGAAAGATGACAGGGAAGCACAGGATGACAGAAAGCTTACCCGCAGTCTGCTGGTATACCTCCTGGACGGAGTGATGCGCTTGCTTCATCCCTTTATGCCGTTTATTTCCGAGGAAATATGGCAGCAGCTCCCCGATCGCAGGGAAGAAGCCCTGGTTGTCGGAGCCTGGCCGGAGGTGTCCTCAGAGATTTACTTTCCACAGGATAATGAAGAAATGGAGTTGTTCCAGGAACTGGTCAGGGCGATCAGAAATTTACGCAGCCAGGTCCAGATTCCTCCCGGCCTTAAAACAAGGGTTATTGTCAGGGCATCAGATAGGGCTGCCGCCTGTTTCAGGGAAGAAAGCCATCACATCAATCGTCTTGCTTTCGCCGATCCCCTGGTAATAGATGCAGATGCCGCCAAGCCAAAACAAGCTCTCACAGAGATTATCGGAGAGGGAATAGAAGTTTACCTGCCCCTGGAAGGGATCGTCGATCTCGAAGCGGAGAAAGCCCGGCTGAAGAAAGAACTGGAACAATTGCAAAAAGAAATAGAGAGAACTGAAAAGAAATTAAATAACCCGCATTTTATTAAAAAGGCGCCTCCGCAGGTGGTCCAAAAAGAGAAAGACCGCCGAGGAGAACAGAAAACCCGTCTTTTGAAACTACAGCAGCGCCTGCAGGAGTTGAGCTAAAAGATGGACCGGGAATCGGCGGAGTACCGCGAAGCGCTTGAATGGATTCACGGCATGGGCCGGTTTGGTATCAAACCGGGGCTGGTAAGGGTTGCTGCCTTGCTGGAGATGCTTGGCAATCCCCACTACAACCTTTCTTTTGTCCACATAGGTGGAACTAACGGCAAAGGATCCACTGCGGTCATGCTTGCTTCTATCATGCGGGCGGCCGGGTATCAGATCGGTCTTTATACTTCTCCTTACCTGCTTTCATTCACCAACCGCATGGCTGTTAATGGTTTGGACATCAACCCTGAGGAACTGGTTGAGCTGATCAAGGAGATACGTCCGCTGATTGAAAAAATAAAAATTGATCCTAACTTGGGCCAACCTACTGAATTTGAAGTGGTCACGGTTCTGGCTCTCACTTATTTTGCCCGCCGGAAAGTGGATCTGGTGGTCCTGGAGGTAGGTCTGGGAGGTAGACTCGATGCGACCAATGTCGTTGATCCTCTTTTCAGTATCATAACCAATGTCAGCTTGGAGCATACGGCGATTCTGGGGGATACAGTGGAAGCAATTGCCACTGAAAAGATGGGAATTATCAAAAAGGGAAAGCCGCTGCTTACTTCCGCTGAAGATGAAAATGTGCTCAAACTGTTTAAGGAGCGCTGCCGCAAATTGAACTCTCCTTTTTACAGGATCTATCCTGCCCTTTCCAATCAGTATGAACTAGCATCGGAGCCGGTTGCAGTTCTTGAGAAGATCACCAAAGAGGGGCAGTATTTTTCTTATACCGGTTTTACACGTTATTTCGAAGAACTTTTCATTCCTCTACGAGGCCTCTACCAGATCACCAACGCCTCCACCGCAGTGGCCGCAGCCGAACTGCTTTCTGGGATGGGATTTTCGGTCCATCAGGATGTTTTTCGCAGCGGGTTGGCGGCGACAGAGTGGCCCGGCAGGCTTGAGTTGCTGCATAGAAATCCTCTCCTGATAATGGACGGTGCTCATAACCCGGCTTCGATGGAGGTACTTGCTGGTGCAGTGCCCAGTTATTTTAAATACCGCCGCCTTATACTGGTACTGGGCATTCTGGCTGACAAGGATATGAAAACGATGCTCGGTCATATTTTACCTCTGGCCGACAAAGTTGTTTTTACCCGTCCTGTATTGCCGCGGGCAGCTGAGCCACAGGACGTGGCCAGGTTTACGTTGGGCAACTTTTCGCTGTCTGCTCCGCCAATAATTGTCGAAGATTATCGGGAGGCGTTGGACAAGGCCCTGGCGGAAGCCGAGCCAGAAGATGCCGTGCTGGTAACTGGTTCCCTTTATACGGTTAGTGATATTCGTGCTTACTGGGTGGAGAAAAATACATAGACCCATTACGGAGGAACGCACTCTGCAAAAGAATGATAAAAAGAAACTCTTCAGCAGGATTTTCAGGAGATTTAACGAAAAGATTATAGGTATTTGTTTTTGTCTGCCAATATCGTTATAAAGATTCTTATTATTTCAGGAAAGGGTGAACATAATAGATGGGCAGCATTGTTTTTAAGGGAGGCGTTCATCCGGATTACCGCAAAGAGATAACCGCTTCGCTGGCTGTTACGAAGATGGCACTCCCCTCAAAGGTAGTGATTCCGCTGCAGCAGCATATTGGGGCTCCCTGTGAACCGCTCGAAGGAATTGAAGTGGGAGCGGAAGTTAAAACAGGGCAGAGAATCGCCGAAAGCAGCGGTTTTGTTTCGGCGCCGATTCATGCTTCAATTTCTGGTAAAATTACAGAAATTGGACCATACAATCATCCCCTTGGTCGGCCGGTCAAGGCGGTTACTATTGAATCCGATGGGCGTGATCAATGGGTAGACGATTTGAAACCGGCTGGAGATCCCTCATCGCTTACTCCACAGGAAATTCGAAAAGTTGTTCAGGAAGCAGGAATTGTCGGCCTCGGCGGGGCAACCTTCCCCGCCCACGTAAAATTATCACCACCGGAAGAAAAACCGATCGATGTCGTAATTATTAACGGGGCGGAATGCGAACCCTATTTGACGGCCGATCACAGGGTAATGCTCGAAAAACCTGAAAAAATAGTTTTTGGTCTGAAAATGATGATAAAAGCCCTGGGGGCGGAAAAAGGGATCATCGGTATTGAAGATAATAAAGCCGATGCAATCCAGGCGATGGAACAGGCCGTAGCTGAAGAAGATAATATCACCATAAACCGCCTCCACACCAAGTACCCCCAGGGAGCAGAAAAAATGCTAATCCTGGTGACAACGGGACGCAAGGTGCCATCGGGCGGTCTGCCCATGGATGTGGGAGTAGTTAATCACAACGTGGGAACTGCCGTGGCCATCTGCGATGCTATTCGCGAAGGGAAGCCTCTCATTGAACGAGTGGTGACTATTACCGGAGAAGGAATCAATCGCCCGGCCAATATGCTCATCAGGGTAGGTACAATCGTAAGCAATGTTTTGGAAACCTGCGGAGGGCTCAAGGAAGAGACCCGGAAACTGATTCTCGGTGGGCCGATGATGGGCCTGGCCCAGCCCGATGCAGACCTTCCGGTGATTAAAGGGACTTCAGGGATCCTTGCCCTTACGGATGATGACGTTTATCTGGCTGAAAGCAGTCCTTGTATCCGCTGTGCAAAATGTGTTGACGCTTGTCCCGTTCAACTCGTGCCCACTGCTATAGCGCAGGCCGCCGAGCACGGTCTTTTTAAAAAGGCGGAAAAATTACATGCCCTTGATTGTTTTGAATGTGGCTGCTGTGCTTATGTTTGTCCCGCAAAAATTCCTTTGACGCAATTGATTCGGATTGCCAAAGCGGAAATAGTAAAAGCGAAAAAAAAGTAGCGGTCTGCGCGAGGAAGGGAAGTGATGGAAATGGATAAAAAATTAGTTGTTTCATCTTCTCCGCATATACGAAGCATTGATTCTGTGCAGAGTGTAATGACAGATGTATTAATTGCTCTTTTTCCGGTAGCGCTAATGGCGGTGCTGCTGTTTGGTTATCAAGCTCTGCTGACAATGGCTATCTCTGTGGCCACGGCCATGTTGGTCGAGGCCCTCTGGCTGAAAAAAAAGGATATTTTTAGTGACGGCAGTGCTGCTGTTACCGGTCTTCTCTTTGCCATGGTTTTACCACCGGCAGCTCCCTGGTGGCTGGTGGTTATCGGAACCGCGATGGCCATCATCATCGGCAAGCAGGTTTTTGGCGGAATCGGTTACAATATATTTAACCCGGCCCTGGTCGGCCGGGCTATAGTAGCGGTATCATGGGGCAGCCACATGGTAGGAACGGTCTGGTCTTCCCCCGAGCCCTTTGCCTTCGGAGCTGATATTTCTGCTGTGACAACTGCTACTCCGCTGGCTGGAGAAGCTCAGGCCCAGGCGGTAACCCTTGCTCAGTTGTTTGTAGGGAATGTGCCCGGTTGCCTTGGTGAAACTTCGGCTTTTGCCCTGCTGGTTGGAGCGGCATGGCTTTTTTATAAGGGGCATATCGACTGGCGTGTTCCGGTTGGATTTATTGGTACAGTCTTTGTTTTGGGCATCCTGCTGGGTGGAGGGTTTTATGAAAATCATCTCCTGACCGGGCTCTTTCATGTGCTCGCCGGCGGTGTGATGCTGGGAGCCCTGTTTATGGCAACCGATATGGTTACTTCACCTGTTACCTCTATTGGGAAGCTGATTTTTGGGATTGGCTGTGGACTTATAACAATCCTGATCAGGTTATGGGGAACCATGCCGGAAGGTGTAACTTTTGCCATTTTAATGATGAATGCATTAACGCCAATTATTGATAACTTTACAGTTCCAAAGCAGTTCGGGGGGGTGAAGAAAAGTGCGTAATATTCTGCGTCTGTCGTTAACTCTGGTTGTGGTCGGTATAGTATCGGCAGCTTTGTTAACAGGAATGTACAATCTAACTACACCGATTATTGCCGAGCGGAAGGAGGCCGAATACCGGGAGTCCCTTCAGTGCTGCTTCCCTGATTTCGACACTTTTGAAACAGTGGAGTTGGAAGAAGATAAATTTGATCTGCTTTACGATCAAGACGGCGACTTGGTGGGGATTATGGCCACTGCAGTCCAGCAGGGCTATGATGGTGATATTACCTATAATCTTGCATTTGACGGTGAAGGAAAGATCATTGATATTATAATTATATCCCATTCTGAAACTCCCGGCGTTGGTGAGGTCATTACCACTGACGATTTTCAGGAACAGTTTATTGGTAAGAGTTATGAAGATCCCCTAACGACCGGTGAAGATGTGGATACAGTAAGCGGAGCGACTATCAGTACTTCTTCCATGATCGGCTCTATTCGGCGGGTAACCGGTGTGGCAGCCGAAAGTTTCCTCGGTGTCGAAAGTGAAGAAATTGATATTGCTACCGTGCCTGACGGAGTCTACAGCGGCAGTGCACCGGGTGCGGGCGGACCGATATCGGTGGAAGTTGAAGTGTCCGGCGGAGAAATAATCAGGATTGATGTGCTGGACCAAAATGAAACGCCGACCTATTACATTGAATCTTATCCCCTGATTCCGGAACAGATTATTGCTGATCAGAACCTTGATGTGGATACAAAAACCGGCGCCACACTGAGCGCCGAAGGGATAATAAATGCTGTCCGCGACGCTCTATCCGGCGCGCTGGAAGATGGAAGCTGAGGTGAAGGATAAACTATGAAATCCGATAATGTTTATTTGGGAGATCTTACGCGTGGTATTGTCAAGGAAAACCCGGTGTTCAGACTGGTACTTGGCATGTGTCCGACTCTCGCGGTTACCGTTTTTATTGTCAATGGTTTTGGCATGGGATTGGCGGCAGCAGCGGTACTGATTGCTTCGAACCTGGTTATATCACTGCTCCGCAAGTTTATTCCTATGGAGGTGCGCATACCCTGTTTCATCGTCATCATAGCCACCTTCGTGACCATTATCGAAATGGTTCTGCAGGCTTTTCAACCGGCGCTTTATGAAGCGCTGGGTGTGTTCGTGCCGTTGATCGTGGTAAACTGCATTATCCTCGGCCGGGCTGAGGCTTTTGCCAGTAAAAGACCGGTTTTTCGTTCTCTTGCCGACGGGGTAGGAGTGGGAATCGGATTTATCGTGGCCCTGGTAATTTTATCGACAGTGAGGGAAATACTTGGTCAGGGGACTATCCTTGGTCCGGATCCGGCAAGTGCCATTCATCTTTTTGGAGCCAATTTTGAACCGATGGCCCTGTTTGCACAGCCATCGGGTGCTTTTATAGCTCTTGGCCTGTTAATGGGCCTGGTCAATGTTATTTTTAAACGTTTTAATATTTAATCGATCCGGCTGCACGGTTTAGGCCAGGCAGCCGGGCTGAAGCAGGAGGATATCATGGAAAAGATTTTATCGATTATCTTTATCTACATTCTGGTAGAAAACTTTGTCCTGCAGCGGTTTTTCGGGATTTGTCCCTTCCTGGGTGTTTCACGCAAGACGGAAACAGCCATGGGGATGAGCATGGCTGTTATTTTTGTCATGACACTGGCTACCCTGGTGACATGGTTACTGTATACCTACATCCTGGTTCCCTTTAGATTGGAATACATGCAGATAGTAACATTTATTCTTGTCATTGCAGGCCTGGTACAGTTCGTGGAAATTGTCATGCGCAAAATAAGTCCGGTCCTTTATCAAGGGCTGGGTATTTTCCTGCCGTTGATTACTACCAACTGTGCGGTGCTGGCTGTAGCCTTGCTGGCGGTGCGTCAGGAATTTACTTTTATTGAGTCAATATTTTTTGCCATTGCCGCTTCAATTGGTTTTTCCCTGGCTCTTGTAATCATGGCGGGCATACGAGAGCGGTTGGAGATGGCTAAAGTGCCGCAGGCTTTGGAAGGGACAGCGATCACCCTGATTACAGCGGGTATTTTATCCCTGGCTTTTCTCGGGTTTAAAGGTATGCTGACCCTTTAGAAGATTGATGCTGCCGGAAAAACGGACTATTAGTTGCGAGGTGGGAAAAAGACTGTGCTTATGACGTATGCAATTCTTACTTTAGGTATACTTGGACTGTTCTTCGGCTTGCTTTTGGCGGTGACGGCACGCGTGTTTACCGTCCAGTCAGACCCGCAGGTTGATGCAGTCAGAGAAGTGCTCCCGGGTGCCAACTGTGGAGCCTGTGGCTATGCAGGTTGCGTGAATTTTGCTGGAGCAGTTGTGCAGGGAAAAGCGAAGACGAACGGTTGCATCCCCGGCGGAGAGGAAACAGCCAGGGCTGTAGCCGAAGTGCTGGGACAGAAATTTGAAGAAGCTGTCCAGCCTGTGGCAACTGTATTTTGCATTGGTGATGTTACCAGGGCTGCCGACCGGTATATTTATGACGGTGTAAAAGAATGTGCCGCAGCCAACAGTATTTACGGTGGTTTCAAGGCCTGTCGGTATGGTTGTCTGGGACTTGGCGATTGTGTGAGGGCCTGTATTTTTGATGCCATAAAGATGGGTAAACACGGTTTGCCCGTTGTCGATTCTGAAAAATGCACCGGCTGCGGACTTTGTGCGGAAGCATGCCCGAGAGATATCATTAAAATGCTGCCGAAAGGAGAACAGGGTCACCTGGTCCTTTGCAGCTCGCATGATCGAGGTAAAGCGGTATCAAGTGTCTGTTCTGTCGGCTGTATAGCCTGTAAGGCCTGTATTAAAGCATGTCCACGGGATGCCATAGTAATGGAAGACAACCTTGCTGTTATTGACCAGGAGAAGTGTGACGACTGTGGAGAATGTGTTCTTAAGTGCAAGCCCGGGACTATTCATAAGCGTTCGGCTATTCCAACTGCCGATGAGGCATTTGCTGCGGCGGGAGCGGCTGAAGAAAAAAAAGAAACGGCCTAAAAAGTAGCTGATAGAATGAAAAGAGATAGGCTAAATTATATTGTTATAACATCAATCCTATTACTTTTCTGGATTGCTGTAAGCGGATCCATAAAGTGGCCGCAGCTTGTGGTGGGTATGGCTGCGGCTTCTTTCGTTACATATTTTAACCGTGGTTTATTGATTAAACCGACGGAACGACCCCCTGTCAATCTCAAAAACATTGGCTGGCTGATTGGTTATCTCCTGCGGTTACTGCGTGACATTGTGATTGCCAATTTTCAGGTGGCCAGGCTGGTCCTTCATCCCCGCATGCCTATCGAACCCAACCTGGTTTCCCTGAAAGTTGGTCTCGATAAGATTACCGGGCGGGTCCTTTTGGCCAATTCAATAACCCTGACTCCAGGTACTCTCACTATCATGGCCGATGGAGATGAATTCTTGGTACATGCGATGACTATGGAGAGTGGCAAAGGATTAAAAGACTGGTCTTTGATCGACAGACTGAAGCAGATGGAGGGAAAAGAAAATTGAACAGTGGACAGATACTTGATTATGCTTACAGTCTGGGAGCAGTCATAGTTATGCTGTTGATATTCCTTTCTCTGATTCGGGCTTTGATCGGTCCGACAGCACCAGACCGGGTGGCGGCAATTAATATAATAGGGACCAAAACGCTCGTTATTATCACTCTTATTGCCCGGATATATGATCAGGCTTATTTTCTGGATATTGCCATGGTTTATGCCTTGATGAGTTTTATTACCACGGTTGGTGTAGCAAAGTACCTGGAAAAGGGGGCTCTGGACTGATCAATTTCGGTTTGTCGGTGATTCTTGATCTTCTTGCTCTTATCTGCCTGCTGGGAGGACTTTTTTTCCTCTTTGTAGGCACGCTGGGTTTACTGCGCCTGCCTGATGTCTACAACCGGCTGCATGCCACTACCAAGTGTGATACCCTGGGTGTTGGCCTGGTCTTACTTTCGCTGATCTTGCAAAGCAGCCTGGCCGTCGGCGTCAGACTGGCTTTGCTCATTATTTTTATCCTGGCCACCAATCCGACCGCTGCTCATGTCATTGCCAGGGCTGCTTTTAAAAGCGGCATTCGCCCCCTTACAGGCAGGAGGAATGATCGTGACTGAAATACTGAATATACTTTTGCTCCTGTTTTTAGTTATTTGTGCCCTGGGAGTAGCCTGGATTCGCGATTTGTTAAGCGCAATTATTCTTTTTTCCTCTTTCGGGCTGATCATGGCTATCATCTGGCAGCAACTTAGTGCTCCTGATGTGGCCATGGTTGAAGCAGCCCTGGGAACGGGTGTAACCACGCTGCTGCTGATTGCGGCGATCAGCAAAACAAGAAGAGCTGAATGAATGTAGTCACAGGGAGGATACACGGAATGTCCTATCTGGGTATAATATTTCTGATCATTTTAACCCTGATTCTCCGGCTCATGTTCGGGGTTGAAACAAGGGCTTTGCTGACCCTCTATATCCTGGGATTGATCATATTCATTTTTGCTTTTGCTGTTGCCGAAATGCCTCCCTTTGGATCTGTTACTAATCCAGTTTTTAATGAAATGTCTGCCCGCTTTCTGGAAATGGGGGCAGTGGAAACGGGGGCAGTAAATATAGTAAGCAGCGTTATTCTCGACTATCGCGCTTATGATACCCTGGGCGAAGCAACGGTTCTTTTTGCTGCTATTGCAGCGGTTATTGCCACTTTGAAGTCACACTGAGGGAAGCGAAAGGAGAGGTTAAGTCATGGAGGATCAAATTGTCCGTTTGACCAGCCGCCTGGTGGTTCCCTTTATTCAGCTTTACGGAATATATGTAATAGTCCACGGCCATCTTTCTCCCGGGGGCGGTTTTTCGGGAGGGGCGATCTTCGGAGCCAGCCTGGTTCTGATTGCCGTTTCCTTTAACCTGGAAGCCGGAGCCAAGCAGGTTTCACCGCAAAGCGCTTCCATATTGGAGAGCGGAGGTGCCCTCGGTTTTGCCCTGACCGGCCTTGCTGCCGTGGTCATGGGCGGCAGTTACCTGGCCAACCGGGCTGCCGGTTTCCCAATAGGTGTGACGGGAGACCTCTTCAGTTCCGGGGCGATTTTTATTATCACACTATTTCTGGGAGCAAAAGTGGCCAGTACCATTGTCACCCTTTTCTATAATATCATCGAAGGAGAAAAGAAAGATGGAACTCCTGAGAAACATAGCGGATAATTATTACTACATGGTCGCTGTTGTTCTTTTTGTCATTGGTATGTACACCATGCTTACTCATTCCAACATGATTAAGAAAGTGATTGCCATGAATATCATGGATACCTCCGTCTTTCTCCTCTTTGTATCTGTGGGTTATCTCTCGGGCGGGAGGGCACCAATTGTTGATGAAGGGTTATCCGCTGCAGCCTATGCCAATCCCCTGCCCGGTGCCCTCATGCTGACCGGTATAGTGGTTGCCGTCAGCGTCACTGCTTATGCCTTGAGCCTGGTCGTTAAAATTTATCGATATTATGGAACCTGTGATTATGATGAAATCACTGATATAAGGAGCCGGGAATAATGGGGCCTCTCGAACATTTGCCTGTTTTAATGGTGGTAATATTTTTCTGCGGTGCCTTTCTGATGCCGCTGCTGTTTCGCTGGGCCAGGCCGATCTGTGCCCCGTTGATGGTGGCAATCCTGGCGGCAGCTTTGGTTATGGCCATCATCATACTGCAAAGTGTCTATCAGCTGGGACCGCAGCTCTACCACCTGGGAGGCTGGCCTCCGCCGTGGGGCATTGAACTGAAGGTAGATCTCCTGCGGGTTTATATGCTCCTTGTTCTTTTTGTGATCAGCCTCTGGATTTTTATCTATGCTCTACGGGATCTGGGAAATGAGCTGAAGGAGGAACTCATCGGCTGGTATTATACACTCTATGCCCTGCTGGTGGGTTCAATGGCCGGGATCGCCCTGACCAACGATCTTTTCAACCTCTTTGTGATGATGGAAATCTGTGCTATAACAGCATGCGCGATCATATCCATCAAGGAAGATCGTGAATGCCTGGAAGCCAGTTTCAAATACCTGATTCTCAGTGCCATGGGCACTGGCTGTTTTTTGCTCGGTGTGGCCATGCTCTACATGGCTACGGGTTATCTTAATTACGATTATCTGCATGGATCCCTGGTTGAGGCGATTGCACTTTATCCGCGGAACTTATTGCTGGCGGCCGCTCTTTTTATCGTTGCCTTCGGTACTAAAGCAGCTCTCTTTCCGCTGCATGTCTGGCTGCCGGATGCACATGCCTCGGCTCCTTCTCCTTCCAGTGCCATGCTCTCGGGACTGGTGATTAAAATTTATGCCTTTGCCCTGCTCATAGTTTTCTATGAAGTCTTTCCAGCTGAAATGCTTCAGGGTGTGCCTTTGAATGAAATTATCCTCTGGCTCGGTTCTCTCGGGGCTATGTTTGGGTCTATCTATGCCATGCTGCAGACGGATTTAAAAAAGATGCTGGCCTTTTCGAGCATTGGCCAGATCGGTTATATATTCATGGGTATCGGTTTTAATCATGAAATGGCTTTAATTGGCGGTCTTTACCATGTGGGAGTACACGCTGTGACCAAGGCAATGCTTTTTATGGCTGCCGGAGTAATTATTTATGCAACGGGCGTGCGAAAAATCAGCGATATGGACGGGATTGGACGTAATTTGCCCCTGACTATGGCTGCTTTTGCCGTGGGCAGCGCCTCAATGATCGGTCTTCCGGGAACCGGAGGGTTGATCAGCAAATGGTATCTTTCCCTCGGTGCGCTGGAGATGGGACGGCCTTTTTTTGTGATTATTATTTTGATCAGCAGTTTGCTGAACGCAGTCTACTATATGCCAATTGTGATCAACGCCTTTTTATACCATGGTGAATTTCAGTTCAGGGTTAAACCTGTCCCGCGGGTGATGCTCGCTACCCTGATTTTTGGAATGATAGTGATCATTATCTCCGGAGTTTTTTCCAGACCAGCCGTCGTCCTGCTCGAAGATGCTGTTAGCCGCTTTTTTTAAAAAAAGGGGGAAAATAAAACCGGTTTGTTGAAATATTCAGGTAATAACAGCTATAATAGGCTGTAGTAATATCTGGAGGTGACTTTGTTTGACTGACTCAACGATCATTGTTCTCATTACTCTTATAATAGTTTTGCCCATTATTATGACCCCGGTTATTTTCTTTGCTTCCCGGTATTCCGAAAGACTGCGCAATAGTTTGGCCGTGATCACCAGCGGCTTAACTTTTGCTTTGACCATTGCCCTCTACCCGGCAGCGGTGCAGGGAAATGTGGTGCAGCAGACCTTATTTGAGATCCTGCCCAGGCTTGAACTTTCCATTCGTTTTGATATTCTCAGCTTTTGCCTGGCGGCAATATCATCTTTTATCTGGTTTCTATGTACAATATATTCCCTTGATTATATGGCCAAAGAACATGCCTGCAGCCGTTACTACCCGGTCCTTATTCTCGCTCTCGGCAGCTGCCAGGGCATTTATTTTGCCGGTGATTTCTTTTCACTCTTCGTATTTTTTGAACTCATGTCCCTTATTGCCTATATCTTGGTAATCCACGAAGAAACCGAAGAAGCGATGCGTGCCGGTTACAAGTACCTGGTGATGACGATCATCGGTGGGCTGGCTCTGTTTTTTGGCATTATTATTGTTTTTGAGCTCGGGGGGACGGTTTCCCTCGGAGTGGGATCGATTATCCAGGAGACGTCGTTCCTTGCCCTGATTGCGTTTATCTGTTTTTTAATTGGTTTTGGCATGAAAGCAGGCATGTTTCCCCTTCATGTCTGGCTTCCGGATGCCCACCCTGTTGCTCCCTCTCCGGCCAGTGCTCTTCTTTCAGGAGTGATGCTGAAAACGGGAGCATATGGTTTACTGAGGGTTATTTTCCATGTTTTTTCAGTTGATCTGATGCTCAGTGGAGGGTGGGACACCATCCTCGGTGTTCTGGCTGTGATCACCATCCTGCTTGGATCTGCGGTTGCTTTGACCCAGACAGATATCAAGAGGCGCCTTGCTTACTCCAGCATCAGTCAGCTCGGTTACATCCTGCTGGGAATGAGTATCTTAAATGATAATGCTATTACCGGTGCCGTCTTCCACATTTTCAGCCATGCTTTTATGAAAAGCATTCTCTTCCTGGCGGCTGGAGCGATAATCTGGAAAACGGGTATTCGCAAAATCGCTGATATGCGCGGGATTGGCCGGCAGATGCCCGTAACAATGGGCTGTTTTTCCGTTGCCGCCCTGGCCATGATCGGTATTCCGCCCCTGAACGGGTTCTTGAGCAAATGGACCCTTTCACTGGGTGCTCTGGATGCGGGAATGCCCTTCTATGTTCTGGTCCTTTTGATCAGCAGTCTGCTAAACGCGCTTTATTATCTACCCATTATCATCCCGGCTTTTTTTGATGTTCCGGGAGGGGAGGATCACGGGACCGGTGATCAGCACGAGATTAAATTTAATATCAAGGAAGCGACACCCGGTATGCTTTCCCCCCTGGTTATTCTTGCTATCTGTACTCTTGTATTTGGTCTGACGCCTAACAACATTGTCTTCATTCTCTCCCGCCTTACCTCTGCTTTCTTGCTGTTGGGAGGGGCGTTATAGTTGTTTGCCGCTGCTTCCGGACATTCCTTTGCCTCTCCCGAGGTCTACCAGTCAGCCCTGCCGCTGTGGGTTATCCTGGTGCCCATTCTTTTGGGAACGGGCCTCTATTTTTTAAAAGAGGAGTGGACAAAAGTTCTCAAAGCCATTTCCCTGGCGGCCTCTTTTTTTGCCCTGGCGGGAGTCATGTTGCTCTTCCCCATGGTTATATCCGGCCAGGTTTGTTTTGATTTGATCGATTTTATGCAGATGGGCCTTTTTTTCAGAATTGATTTGATTGGCTGGATCTTTGCCCTGATTATTGCCCTGGTCTGGACTCTGGCCACTGTTTTTTCCTTTGCCTACATGGACTATGAACACAACCTCCGTCGTTATTACAGTCTTTTAACTATCACCCTCGGTGCAACTCTCGGGGTGGTTCTGGCCGGCGATTTTTTTACTCTATTTCTCTTTTTTGAAATGATGACTCTCAGTTCTTTTATCCTGGTCATCCATGAACAGGATAGCGAAGCGATGAAAGCAGGTATGCTTTATCTTTATCTTGGCATAGGCGGCGGGTTGTGCCTGCTTTTTGCGGTGATGATGTTATTTTCGATTACCGGATCAGTGGATATTGCTCCAGCCTTCAATCTGCTGGGTGGGCAAAGGACGATCATTTTCATCTGTTTCCTAATAGGCTTTGGGGTAAAAGCCGGGTTGGTACCGCTCCACATCTGGCTGCCACAGGCTCACCCGGTTGCCCCTTCCCCGGCCAGCGCCCTTCTTTCCGGTATTTTAATTAAAAGTGGGGCCTACGGAATCTTAAGGGTATCGCTGGTTCTTTTTTCATCTCCTGATGGCCTGAGCGATGCCGAAGCCTCTTACATTTTCAATCTTGGTAATTCATTGATGTGGATTGGGATCATCACCATGTTTTTGGGAGCGGTAATGGCCATTCTGCAGAGCAATATGAAGAGGATCCTGGCTTACAGCAGTGTCAGCCAGATTGGCTATATAGCTGCCGCTATAGGGGCGGCCACCTTGATGAACAGAGAGGGGGGAATGGGTTTTGCCGGGGCTGTTTACCATGTTATCAACCATGCATTTTTTAAAGCCGGACTTTTCATGATGGTGGGGACTGTATTTATGTTTACCAGGGAGCTGGAGTTGCCCAGGCTGGGGGGTATGTTTAAGAAGATGCCCCTGGTGGGAATAACATTTCTCATCGCTGCCTTCGGTATTACCGGAATTCCAGGTTTCAACGGTTATGCCAGCAAAACCCTGATTCATGATGCCCTGCTGGTAGCAATGGAACATTACGAGCTTTTCAGCATTGAACTGGCGGAAAAGATTTTTGTCTTGACCAGCGCCCTGACAATCTGTTATTTTATTAAAATTTTTCGGGGTGTCTTTCTGGGGCCTGTTCCCGAAAAATTGGATCTTGAATACAGGCTGCCCGTTTCCGTTCAGGCAGTCCTGGTCAGTTTTGCCCTGGTGATAACAGGTATTGGCCTGTTCCCCAATTTTGTGCTGGAAAAGATTATTATCCCCGCCGCTTCTATTTTGCATTATGAAGGGCCTGCCATGGAGCACCTCCATCATTTTCATTTTTTCGAGTGGCATCCCCTGGAAGCAATGTTCATAGTTATTGCCCTGGCCCTGATAATTTATATTCCCGGCGCCTGGCGCGGCTGGTTTGAATGGAAACCGCCCTGGTGGCTGAGTATTTATGCTATCATCTATAAGCCGGTTACTGAAAAGCTGGTTGCCGCTGCCTGCCGGATGGGTGTCCTGGTTGACTCCTCGGTTGATAATGCTTACAATCGATCAGGTAGCTATGCCAGGGAACTCTGCAGTTATGTAGTTGACATAGACAGGGGAATTGATAAATTTTATGCCAGCAGCGGCAAGGCGGCCCGAAAACTGGCTGACCGTTCGGCGGAGATGGATTCCGGCCTGGATCACCTCTATGAAAAATCTGGTGAGGCGGCCCGAAAACTGGCTGACCGTTCAGCGGAGATGGATTCTGCTCTTGATGAAACGTATCGCAAGACCGGTCGGGCGGCTCAGAAACTAGCCCGCCAGACTACAGATCTGGATAAAGTGCTCAACAAAGTCTATGATCAGGCCGGCCAGAAGACCCGGGAAGAAATGGAAAAAATGCTTGCTGAAAAGAAAAATAAAGAAGACCGGCGGGAGCGGCGTAAATGGAATATTAAAAATCTCAGTTTTGATAACCTGCTGCTGGTTTTGGTCCTGGCTGTCGTGTTATTCATCATCTTTTACTTCAGCCGTTTTTAGGAGGATGTTTTGTCTGTTAATCTAAATAACAGGAATACCGGGCAAGGAAAAGAACAGAACGGGAAATCGAGAAAATACGGTTTCGCAGCTGCGCTGATTATCTTCGTTTTGCTGGTCATGCTTATCGTTTACCGGGGATATGCGGCGGATGAGCCGTCCTCTTACTTTCGCACGACCATGGATACTTCGGTAGAGCTTCGTTTCACTGCTCCCCCGGCTGCCGATCCGGATTTGATTGCAGAGAGAGCTTTTGCCAGAATGGAAGACCTGGAAGCCTTGCTCAGCCGCAGCCTTTACTGCAGTGAAGTGAGGGCGATAAACCGGGAAGCGGGTGAAGCACCGGTCCCAGTTGAGCCTGAAACATATCAACTTGTTTTACAGGCCCTGGAGTATGCCGGGTTAAGCGGCGGGGCATTTGATCCAACCATCGGGCCGCTTATTGACCTGTGGGGTTTTCTCGGCCAGGAATACCGTCTTCCCGGTGGCGCCGAAATAGAGGAGGCTCTCCCCCTGGTTGATTACCGGCTGCTGGAGGTAAAGCCGGGCTTGAAAACCGTTTTCCTGCCCCGGGAAGGAATGGCTCTTGACCTGGGGGGCATTGCCAAGGGATATATTGTCGATCAGGTTGTTGAACTGCTGGTCAGTATGGAGGTAAAAAGTGCCTTTGTCAATGCTGGTGGGGATATAAGGCTTCTTGGGCCAGGGCCTGAGGATAGGCCATGGCGGTTAGGGATACGTCATCCCCGCAAAGAAAACCGGGTTATTGCTATTTTAAACCTGGAAAGTGGAGCGGTCGTTACATCAGGTGATTATGAACGGGCGTTTACAATAAACGATATGAATTACCACCATTTGCTTGACCCGGATACCGGTTATCCCGCCCGCAGGTTGGCCAGTGTAACAGTAGTGGCAGAAACAGCCACCGCGGCCGATGCACTTTCTACCGCCCTTTTTGTCCTCGGTGTGGAAGAGGGGCTTAAGCTTATCGAGAAGGTGCCGGGAGCAGAAGTAGTTTTTATTACAACTGATCTGGAAATTATTGTCACTGAAGGTTTGTCGGATAAAATAGAACTTGAGCCGTAAGTATCGTTGGTTTGGAAAGGATTGACCCGATGGCTGAACCAGTCATGCAGTTAAGAAATCGCCTCAGTTACCTGACCTATCTGGCCCTGCTGGTTACTTTTGCCGTGGTCATTCATACTGTAGAAGCGGCACTGCCCCTGCCAATGCCGGTGCCTGGAGTGAGACTGGGGTTGGCCAATATTATTACTCTGTTAACCCTGGTTATATTTGGCCTGCGCAGTGGATTGTTTGTTGTAATCCTGAGGACTGTCCTCGGCAGCCTTTTTGTCGGTGGTCTTTTCGGTTTTGGCTTTTGGCTCAGCATGACGGCGGGAGTGACTAGCTGCCTGGTAATGGCCCTGGTCCTGATCCTGAAGCGCAAAGAAATAGTTAGCATGATCTCGGTGAGTGTGACCGGGGCGGCTGTCCATAACATGACTCAGCTGACGATAGCCAGCCTCATTATCGGTAACATGGATTTGCTCAGGGGTTATATGCCGCTTTTATTGCTGTTTTCTGTTCCCACAGGAATATTTACCGGCATGGCTGCCCACTATCTGGAAGGGATAACCGGGAAGATCCTCACCCAGGCCGGAGGGAGGAAGGAGGGATGAAATTAATTCTGGCTTCAGCATCTCCACGCCGCGCCGACCTGTTGGCACAGGCGGGCATACCTTTTGAGGTCATAGTGCCGCTTGTTTCAGAGAAGGTGGAGGGGTATGCCTCACCGGAAGAAAGGGTCCACCTGGTGGCAGAAAAAAAGGTGATTGACGTAGCCGGGAACCTGAGGAACGGCTTTGTCGTGGCCGCCGATACGGTTGTTTATGTGGGTGGCCGGATGCTGGGTAAACCGGTTGACCGCAGAGAAGCTTTTGAAATGCTGCGTTTTCTGGCCGGGAGGCAGCATGAAGTATTAACCGGCCTCGTAATTTGCGATGCTGCGACCCAGCGCCGGGAAAACGGTGTGGAGAAAACCTTTGTGTGGATGAAGAATCTTACCGATCGACAGATCAGCGCGTATGTGGCTACCGGTGAGCCTCTTGATAAGGCAGGAGCTTATGGCATACAGGGCAAAGCGGCTCTCTTTATCGAAAAAATTTACGGTTGTTATTCCAATGTTGTCGGACTACCTTTAGGACTTTTATTTGACCTGATGACCCACCTAAATGTACCACTGTGGTTTAATAGAAAGGATAGTGAACATGCAGAATAGTCCAATAATGATTAAGGATTTGCCATATGAAGAGCGGCCGCGTGAAAAATTGAAAGCTCTGGGCCCTGAAGCTCTCTCCAATGCCGAATTGCTGGCTATCCTGCTGCGAACTGGCCATAAAAACGAATCTGCCGTTCAACTGGCTACCAGGATACTGGCGGAAGGGGGAGGCCTGAGGAAGTTACCCGAACTGGCCCTGGAAGACCTGCAGGAATTCAAGGGTATCGGACCCGATAAAGCAGTTACGATCAAAGCGGCGCTTGAACTGGGTTGTCGCCTTGCTTCTGCTCCTCGCGAGGCAGACGGGGCTGTAAACAGCCCCCGCCAGGCAGCCCAGATTTTCATGGAAGAACTGCGCTATAAAAAGAAAGAATATTTCAAGATTCTACTTTTAAACACGAAAAATTTTATCATTGCCCGGGAGGAAGTTTCCGTTGGCAGTCTCAACGCTTCTATTGTTCACCCGCGAGAAGTATTTACCGTCCCAATCAGGAAGAGTGCTTCTTCTGTTATTTTCTTCCACAATCATCCCAGTGGTGATCCGTCGCCCAGCGAAGAAGATATTGGTTTGACCCGGCGGTTGGTGGAAGCCGGCGAGATCCTGGGTATCAAAGTACGCGACCATATTATTATTGGCGATGGATGTTATTTTAGTTTTAAAGAAAAAGGTTTGCTTTAGCAGCAGATTTGGATTGGAGCGGAGATCTCCTTCACCGGTTTTGTTTTTTGCTGCCAGTATAAATATCGAAAGATTAACCTGATAGCGACAAATTCTCTTTCAGGGGTTACGGAGAACTTGATGACTAAAATAAATGATGATCTTTTTGATTCAATTTTGAGCCGTGTCCGTAAGCCTGGTCAGTACACGGGCGGGGAACTCAATGCGGTAGATAAGGATTTTGACACGGTGTCAGCGCGTATGGTTCTTGCTTTTCCCGATCTTTATGAAGTGGGTATGTCCAACCAGGGATTGAAAATTCTCTACGAAAGTGTCAACAGTCGGTCGAATATGCTTATGGAGCGAGTTTTTGCTCTGGACGTAGATATGGAAGGCCAACTTCGCCGCCACGGATTGCCTCTTTTTACCCTGGAAAGCAGGAGAGCAGTGCGCGATTTTGATGTGATCGGTTTTTCCTTGCAGTACGAATTGAGCTATACAAATGTGTTGAACATGCTTGATCTGGCCGGGCTCTCGCTTTACAGCAGTGAGCGGGCGGACGAAGACCCTCTAGTTATCGGCGGCGGACCGTGCGCTTACAATCCGGAGCCCCTGGCACCGTTTTTTGATCTTTTCGTGATTGGAGAAGCAGAAGAAAGCCTTCCCCGGCTCCTCGAAGAACTGGTTATTTCAAAAGAAAAGAGCCTGTCTCGCCAGGAAATACTGGTTACCCTGTCAGCCGGTAAGGGGATTTATGTTCCTTCGCTTTACCGGCCTCTCTATCAAGAAGGGAAGCTTTGCGGCGTGGAGGTTCTTGACAGGCGGGCGCCCCAGTCAATAAACAAGCTGACCATTCCTGATCTTGACCTGGCACCGTACCCCATAGCACCGGTGATTCCTTACATACAGGTAGTTCATGACCGGGCAGTGGTGGAACTTTTCCGTGGTTGTGCGCGGGGTTGCCGGTTTTGTCAGGCCGGTTTTATATTTCGTCCGGTCCGTCGGCGCAGCAGGGCCAAGATTGTTGAGCTTGCCGAAAAGCTAATTGACTCTACCGGTTATGATGAACTTTCTCTTTCGTCGCTTAGCAGTGCCGATTACCCCCACATTGAGAAACTTATTGAAGAACTGGACGAGGCATTGCAGGGGAGACAGGTCAGGACCAGCCTTCCTTCACTGCGACTCGATTCCTACTCTGTCCGTCTGGCCGATCGCCTGCATCGGGGCCGCAGAAGCAGCCTTACTTTTGCTCCGGAGGCAGCGACCGAGCGCCTGAGGAAGGTGATCAAGAAAAATATTACCGAAGAAGATATTTTTTCTGCTCTCGACGATGCCATCAGGGCTGGCTGGCAGGGCTTTAAATTATATTTTATGATCGGACTGCCGACGGAAACAGACGAAGACGTAGAAGCGATTGTTGATCTCTGTCGCAGAATCAGGCGGCGATTCAGCGGCCGGATCGGGAAAAAGATTAGCCTATCGGTCAGCGTAGCTACTTTTGTTCCCAAAGCACATACTCCTTTTCAATGGGAGCCTCAGCTGCGGCTGGAAAAAACTTTAGCCAGGCAGAAGTTGTTGCGTGACGGTTTTAAAACTCTTCCCGGAATCAATTTTAAATGGCACGAGGCCGAAGCCAGTTTCCTTGAAGCACTTTTTGCCCGGGGAGATCGAATGGTGGCCTCCCTGCTGGAAAAGGCCTGGACCCTGGGCTGCCGTTTTGACGGTTGGTCTGAACATTTTTCCTTTGCCCTCTGGCAGCAAGCTTTCAGAGAAAGCGGACTGCGGCCGGAGGAATACGTTTACCGGCGGTTTGGTTATGGTGATTGCCTGCCATGGGGCCACCTGCACTGTGGAAAAGAGAGCGAATTTATGGTGCGCGATCACAGGGAAGCTTTTGACAAACAATATTTACAGGGAGAAGAAGATGAACAAAATTTGGTTTAGTTTTGCCCGGCATGACAGACTGCGTTATATTTCGCACCTGGACATGCTGCGCCTGTTTATCCGGGCTATGCGCAGGGAAAGATTCCCTGTTGCCTACAGCCAGGGTTTTAATCCCCATCCTCGTTTTAGCCTGGCCCTGCCTTTGCCGCTGGGTGTCACTGCCGATGAGGAGCTGGGGGAAATATCCTTTTCCGAAGTGGTTGATGCAGAGCAATTCGCCGGACGGCTGGCAGCGCAGATGCCGGTGGGGTTGGAGATCACCGGAGCGACTTGCGTTGATGAAAACCGGCTGCCTCTCCCTTCACTGGTTGAAGCAGCTTCATACCGGGCAGGGATAATTAATGAAGGGCCTGAGAATATTAGCAGTTTACATTTAGAGCAGGTCCTGAATGAACTGTTGTCCAAAGATGAAATTAAGATTTTAAAACGTGGAAAGAAAAAAAAAGAAAAAGAAATTAACATTCGTTCGCATATAATGGCTCTCTCAGCCGCCGATAAAACTGATTATCCAACTGTTGCCATGCTTTTAAGAGCAGGTGGTGGGGGAGGAGTCTCCCCCCTGATTGTCCTTGAAAAAATTATTACAGGAACGGGAATTAACGAACCGAAAAATATTCGCTGGGATTTGCACAGGGAGAGACTTTATACCAGTGCTGACGAAAAACTTGAGACCCTGTCTGAAGGGATGTGCAAAATAAATGGATAAAAAATTAATTGTTAATTGCGATAACAGGGCTACAAGGGTTGCTTTGCTGGAGAAGGGTAAACTGGTGGAACTGGATATAGAACGTCCGCTTCAGCACCGGGTGGTCGGTAATCTTTATAAGGGGACCGTGGCAAATGTTTTGCCGGGCATGCAGGCTGCTTTTGTCGATATAGGTTTGGAGAAAAATGCTTTTTTATATGTAGATGATGTATTTAGCGATTGGGACGACGAAAAACCTGCTCCAGCCCGCGGATCTATTGATAAATTGCTGAAAGTAGGCGAATCATTGATGATCCAGGTGATCAAAGAACCATCTGGTAGCAAGGGAGCCCGTGTTACAGGCCAGATTACTATCCCGGGGCGCTACCTTGTTCTGGTTCCGGGAGCTGATTATATTGGTGTTTCCCGTCGGATTGAAAGCCAGGCTGAAAGAGAAAGGCTGCGACGGGAAGTGGAAAAATTGAAATCGGAAAACCTGGGATTGATCGTCCGCACTGTGGCGGAAGGAGTTGACCCTGAAGTGATGGCTCAGGATCTGCAGTTCCTGGTCCAGCTGTGGAACCGAATTATGACCCGTTTTCAACAGAAAACAGCCCCGGCTATCCTTTACCAGGATCTTTCCCTGACCTGCCGGATAGCCCGCGATCTTTTTGTCGAGGAATTTAACAGTTTTTTGATCGACAATGAGCATGAATATGAGAAAGTCAGGGAGATAGTTGACTATATTTCTCCCCACCTGAAAAAAAAGGTTAAATTATATCGTGAAGAGGAGCCCATCTTCGAACGCTACGGTGTGGAAAAAGAGTTGGAAAGAGCCCTGGCGCGCCAGGTCTGGCTGAAGAGCGGCGGGTACCTGGTTTTCGATGAAACGGAAGCGCTGACTGTCATTGATGTTAATACGGGGCGTTACATTGGACGCCGCAACCTTGCAGACACCATCTTGAAAACCAATTTGGAAGCTGCCGAGGAAATTGCCAGGCAGGTACGTCTGCGCGACATCGGCGGGATCATTATCGTCGATTTTATCGACATGAGTATTGAAAATCACCGGCGTAAAGTAATTGACCGGCTTAATGAATCGATAAAATATGATCGTACCAAGACTTATGTGCTTGGATTGACCAATCTTGGCCTGGTTGAAATGACCAGAAAAAAAGTACGCCAGGATCTTTCGGAATATTTGCAGCAACCCTGCCCCTACTGTGGAGGATCGGGGAGAGTCCTTACTCCACTGGTTGTCAGCACGCATATTGAAAGCGAACTAAAACGCCAACTGCAGAATGAAAAGAGTAAAGCCGTCCTTGTGGAAATGCACCATGAAGTAGCTTCCATCATTATTGGCAGCGGCGGCGGTAATTTGAAGAAATTGGAAGATGAGCTGAAGCGTCATATATTTATACGCGGTACGGAAGATATTCACATTGAACAATTTCGCATTGTAGCCAGGGGCAGTCACAAAGAAATCCAGAACCTGGCCCTGCCGGTCAAGATTGGAGAAGACCTGGAGGTAACCATTGAAGAGCCCCACACTGCGAATCCCCAGCATGGTATCGCCCGCATGCAGGGTTTTGTAATCAATGTAGAAGGAGCGGGTGAGAAGGTGGGCGAAACAATAAGGGTGGAAATAAAAGATGTTAACCGCACCTTTGCCCGGGCGGTACTGAAAAAAAAGAAAAAACATTAGGACATAAAATGTTTGATTTTATAGTGAATCCTGAATTGAACTATCAAAAAATACGATATATTGATACACTTTATTGTATAATAAACACATCAGGAAAAATTATTTAAATTTGTGCTCGTATCCTGATTTTATGGATACAAAACATGACTGATATTATATAGCCAATGCAGGTATCCAATCAGGAAGG